>JAWOJI010000478.1:0-4279 GCA_046481735.1 Desulfatiglandales bacterium
AGAAAAAGCCGCAGGCTGTTCAAAGGCGTTCAGATGCAAGGCGCCCGATATTTTAAGGAGTGAGTCGTACGCGAAAGTACGTCGCAGCGACGAAAAACAAGGGCAACGCCGCAGATGACCGGCTTTCAACAGCCTGCTAATAGAATATGGTGATTGTCCTGTGATACGGCTTCTCCCTGAAGCGATCTTCCTGCCCAAGGCTCCATAAGAGCCAGTCTATCTCGAAAGCCATGAGGTTTCTCCCCCTGGTTGCCAGCTCTTCCCGGATAATTTCTACAGCCCGTATGGTGTTGGAACGGATTTCGACCTCTTCCGGACCTCCCGGCTCCAAAAGAGCCTTTTGATCTACCTTCTCAGCCAGGGGCTTTGAGTATTCCAGGATGCCGGCGTGCCTGAGCACCTGGGGCAGCTTGTAGTCCGCAAAGGCCGTCAGGTCACTCAGATCATGAAATTCGCCCCAGCCTCTGCCTTCGAAGGCGCCGTAAAGATCAGCTGCAAAAAGTTGGGCTCTTTTGTAAAAATAAACCGTTTCATCCCCGTACGTTGCAACATCCCGAAAGGACGAGAGGCTTCGGTTCAGAAGTCTTGCCAGGGCAGCCGCTGAACCCTGGGAAGAAGCGACAAGGTCATGCGCCCGTCCTTGATAGTTTTCCGCCAGCATTTTCCCCAGTTCCCTGAGGTTTTCCAGGCGCCGGTCCATGAGTTGCAGGGTTCCACGGCCTGAAAGAATCTGCCGGAATTCATCCACGGAAAGGTCAGCCAGGTAGCCCGAATCCGTCACAGGAAAGCCGGATTCCAGTGCCTTTTTGAGTGTGAGGGCCAAAGCGTAGTAACCTGAAGACCACTCACCCCCATACTCGATTTCCCAGATCTCCGTTCCCGGCGCCGGCCAGA
The DNA here is from genome assembly GCA_046481735.1 of Desulfatiglandales bacterium. Classification (GTDB taxonomy): domain Bacteria; phylum Desulfobacterota; class DSM-4660; order Desulfatiglandales; family HGW-15; genus JAFGDM01. The sequence continues at coordinate 895 of JAWOJI010000478.1, forward strand.
AACAGAAGTTGAGGGTGTCCAGGACAAGGAGATAGGCGATCGTTTCTTCCTCCGGGCCCTTAAAATGATGAAAGGCGTCCCAGGGCGGGACGACAATTTCCAGTGACCCCATGCATTCCGCAAAGGCTGCTGAAGCTTGCCGATCGATTCGAACGAACCTGCTCTGTTCTGCCACCCGCCTCGCTGTTTCACGAACCTCGAACATTTCGTGGATTACTCCCTCCCCTCTCGCTTATTCCTTCCTATTGGAAATATCACAAGGTTTGGATGAATACCAATTGCATGATTCTCATTTTTTGCTACACTGGTGGCACGGTCAAGGGGAATTTGCCCGTGGTCAGTCTTCCTTTGCCTGTGTAGCCCGACATAGAACAAGAAACCAGGATTACCGTGCGCCGTGCACCCTTGTTTTTCTTCCCCTGCACCATGCGCCGTGTGCCGTGCACCTTTTTTTATTTTGGCACTTCTTTGCCCATGAAGCTCACGACCCGAAGAATATTGATCCTGGTTCCCGCCTTTGTGACTCTCTTCCTTCTCCAGTCCTATTTCTGGGTGCCGAGCTATGAGCAGCAGGCCAGGGGCAATCCCGGCCGGCTTGAGGAATACATCACCGCATCCATCGGAGACGCATCCCTCCTGAACCCGATACTCTCCGCGGACAGCGCAAGCAGCGCCGTTGAAGCCATGGTCTTTGAAGGTCTCATCGATCGAGACGAGGACCTGAGCTTCAGGGGAAGGCTTGCCACCTCTTGGCAAATCTACGAGGAAGCCTACTTTTACACGAATAGGGAGGCGGAGATTCCCGGAGTGGGAAAAGCCGGCGCAGAAGAGGTCTTGGAGCTTCTTGCCAAGGCGATAGCCGGCGAGATTGCCCTGGATAAACGGACACGCTCCTCAGTGGACAACATCAGGGAATTCTCGATCATTCCTCCGGAGGACTTTGTCGCCACCCCCCGGGAAGAGGGGCTGGAAGACCTGGAATTGTCTCTTCTTATCCACGCCCCAGCAAGAATCAAACTGACCCTGGGGCGCGTGGACCAGGATCTCTTCACCAACCTCTCTCTGCTTCTGGGGGAAAACTATTTCCAATCCTTTTCGCCGGAAGCATTCGTGAGCCTCAAAGCTGATGAAGGAGCCTCAAAGCTGTCGGAACAAACAAGAAGCGCATTGCTTTCAAAACATGCTCGGCAGATCCTGCCTCCCACCGAACACAATCCGGTGATTCTGTTTCAGCTGCGCCCCGGCGTCAAGTTTCATGACGGGCAGGCCTTTGATGCACAGGATGTGAAGTTCACTTTTGACGCTATCATGAATCCCAGAAACCTCTCTCCTCGCATTGCGGATTATGAGCCGGTTAAGCATGTCGAGGTCGTCGATCCGCTTACCGTGCGAATTGTTTACAAGCGGCTTTACTCCCCGGCCATCGGCACCTGGGCCATGCCGATCATCCCCAAGCATCTTCTCAACGAGGAAGCGTTGCGTGAAGAAGCGATCCGTCGGGGAATGAATCCCGACCAATTCACCATGCGCCAGAGCCTCTTCAACAGGCAGCCTGTCGGATGCGGGCCCTTCGTCTTTAGGGAGTGGAAGTCCGATCAGTATATCGCCCTAGATCGCTTTGACGATTACTGGGAGGGTCCACCCAATTACCGACGATACTTCTACAGGATTATCCCGGACCTACTCACTCAAGAGATGGAATTCTACGCAGGCACGGTGGACACTTACCATGTTCAGCCTCATCAGGTGGCACGCCTCAGTGATGACCCGAACTACCAGAATTTCTCGGGCCTTTCCTTTGGGTACACCTACATCGGCTACAACATGAGACGGCCTCCTTTCGACGATCTGCGGGTTAGAGTGGCCCTGGGCATGGCCATTGACGTGGAGAGGATCATCAAGTACGTCCTCTATGGGCAGGGGGAAAGGATCACCGGACCCTTTGTGAAGCAAACGGACTTTTATAACCAGGACCTCCGGCCCTTGCCCTATGACCCGGAGGGAGCGCTGCAACTCCTTGCAGAAGCGGGATGGCAGAGGAATGCAAGAGGGTGGCTGGAAAAAGACGGCAGGCGATTGCAGTTCACTCTCATCACCAACAGCGGCAACGACACACGCAAAGCCATAGTGGCCATTGTGCAGGATGCGTGGCGTCAAATCGGGATTGATGTGCGCACCGATTTGATCGAATGGTCCGTGTTTATCCAGGAGCGGGTGAACAAGTCCGATTTCGATGCCCTGGTCCTCGGGTGGCAAATGGGCATCGAACCGGACCTATACCAGATCTGGCATTCAAGCCAGAGCAACCCCCACCAGCTCAATTTTGTCGGTTTCAGGAATGAAGAGGCCGACGAGTTGATCATTCGAATCAGGCAGGAATACGACCATCAACGCCAGGTCGAGGATTGCCGCAGACTTCATGAGCTCATCGCCTATGAACAACCTTACACGTTCCTTTATGTTGGAAAGTGGACGGCTGTTCTGGACAGTAGAATCGTGATCAAGGAGGTCGACGAACTGGGAGAAGAGACCTACCGCAAGATCACCCCTACAAAGACCGGAAATTTCACCTTCTATTTCAACAAGTGGATCAAGCTGCCGGAAGCCCCGAGATTCGCTGCCGAAGGTTAGACAAATGTATTCACCACAGAGACACGGAGAGAACAGAGAGCCACTGGTTTTGACCGATCGGGAGATTCCGATCGGCCAAAAGAGCACCTCTCACATGTCTGAAGCGGTGGTTCGCCAAATGGGACTGACCGAAAGATCCCCGAAGGGGGAAGAGCACCTTGCCCATTAGCGGTATCTCCCGCGAATGGGCAAAAACTTACCTCTCCGTGCCTTCTGTGTCTCTGTGGTGAAAGGGGTCTAAGCCCATGCTTTCTTTTATCGGTCGAAGCATCATCCAAAAAATCATCACCCTTTTTTTCGTTTCCGTGATTTCATTCCTGATCATCCACCTCGCACCGGGTGAGCCGAGCCAGGTGGATCCGCTCAACCCAAAGTTCACTCCTGAAATCGTTGAACGATTCAGGAAAGAGTTCCACCTGGATAAGCCCCTTTACACGCAGTATCTCTATTTTTACAGGGATCTTTTTACAGGAAGAACCGTTTCCTGGAAGGACAATCAACCTGTGCTGGGCAAAATGTGGGAACGCTTTCTCAACAGCCTGCCTTTGTTCATTGTGGGCACCATCATCACATGGACTCTCTCCTTCCCCATAGGCATCCGCTCAGCCATTTTCAGAGGTGGGATCTATGATCGCTCCGCCACATTTTTTTCTTACTTTCTCATCTCTATCCCCGGCTTTTTTTTCGCCTACATTCTAATCATTTTTGTGGTGACCCGCTTTCAGGTCCCTGTCATCGGCATGGAGACCTTCGG
>JAWOJI010000481.1:0-2900 GCA_046481735.1 Desulfatiglandales bacterium
GGATGACATTCCAATGTTGGCAGAACACTTTATTGAGCAAATTTGTAATGAGTACGGCATGCCGTCCAAAAACATTTCGGCCGAAGCTATTGAATCGCTTCAACAGAACAGTTGGACTGGTCCTGTCACATGCATGACATGTGGGGGTTCCCGACCGACAACCCCCAGGTGGCCTACGGCCTGATGCGCCACCTCTTCGACAAAATCGAAGGGCATGTTGAAGAGATCACGAGGGTGAAGGAGTTTTTCCTGGACGATGCTGAAACCGTGCTCATATCGTACGGGTCGGCCGCCCGTTCCGCCCTCCACGTTGTGGAGAACCGAAGGGCGAGGGGGGAGCGAATGGGGCTGCTCGAGCTGCAGACCTTGTGGCCGTTTCCGTCCGCCATGGTGCGGGAGCGCTGCAGCCGTGCCAGATTCGTTGTGGTGGTGGAGATGAACATGGGACAGATCCTTCTGGAAGTCAGGAAGGCCCTGAACGATCCGGAAAGGGTGTATCTTGCAAACCGCATCGACGGCACATTTATCAGCCCCACGGACATCCGCAACATCCTCCGGGTCATTCAGGGAAAAGGAGTCTGATCCATGGCCGTCAAAGATTATGTTCGCGAAAGGTTTATGCCCCACATCTGGTGCCCGGGTTGCGGTCATGGAACGATCATGAACAACCTTGTGCGCGCCATAGAGTCCCTTGGCCTCAAGAAGAGCGAGACCGTCATGGTCACGGGGATTGGATGCTCGTCGCGCATCTCCGGGTACCTGGATTTCCACACCCTCCACACCATTCATGGTCGGGCCCTGGCTTTTGCCACGGGCGTGAAGCTCGCCCGCCCCGAGTTGACCCTGATCGTGCCCATGGGCGACGGCGATGCCTTGGCGATCGGCGGCAATCATTTTCTGCATGCTGCGCGCCGGAACATCGATATCACGGCCATCATCATGAACAACAGCATTTACGGCATGACGGGAGGGCAGTTTTCTCCTCTGTCCGGCTACGGCAAGATGGCCACCACGGCCCCTTACGGCAACATCTACGAATCCTTCGACATCGCTCAACTGGCCAAGGCCGCAGGCGCCTCTTTTGTCGGCCGCACGACCACCTACCACGTGGCGTCCATGAAGCAGATGATCGAGGACGCCATACGGCACAAAGGTTTTTCCGTGGTGGAGATCCTGACCCAGTGTCCCACGTATTTCGGGAGAAAGAACAAGGTGGGCGATGCAGTGGACATGCTCAATTACTACAAGGACCAGACCGTCCCGGTAGGTTCGGAGAAAAAAAAGGAAAATCCGGCCCTCATTGAACGGGGAATTTTTGTCCGGGAGGAACGTGCGGAATACTGCGCGGAATACCAAAAGACGGTGGAGATGGCCAAGAGAGGAAGAAAAACCTGATGGAACGATATCGCGTTGTCTTTTCAGGGTCCGGGGGACAGGGTGTGATCACCGCCTCCATCATCCTGGCGGAAGCGGCCGTGCTTTACGAAGGACTGAACGCGGTCCAGTCCCAGAGCTATGGACCGGAGGCGCGAGGCGGCGCCACTCGTTCCGATGTAATCGTCTCGGACAGGGATATCCGCTTTCCCAAGGTGAACCAGCCCAATGTGCTGATCTGTCTCACTCAGGAAGCCTACAACAAGTTCTCAAACACCATTCGTCCGGGAGGGCTCCTTTTGACGGACAGCCATTTTGTGAAGCCTGCAACCAAGGTGGATGCGCGCCAGGTGGAGATCGGGATGTACAAGGGAGTCATGGATCAGATAGGCAAGCCCGTCGTGTTCAATCTCTGCGTGCTGGGGGCAATGCTGGGCCTTGTTCCCATCGTCAAAAAGGAATCCATCGTCAAGGTGATCGAGACCAAAATCCCCGCCGGTTTTCTGGAGATGAACGAGAAGGCCCTGGAACTGGGTTTCCACCTTGCGGGAGCGTAGCCTTTCAAACAAAGAGTGATGTAACCACAGATACACAAACCATCCACTGGCTTCGGAGAGAGGGAAGGGCGCAGAGAGAAAGATACACCCGCCGTTCCTTTCCATTCGTGCGGCTTTCTTCCCACGGGTTTGGACCATGACACCCTGTCGAACCTGTTATCCTGTCGAACCGATCGTTTTTATCGTGAACCCCAATGCGGCTATGGGTGCTGTAGGCAGGCGGTGGCCTTCCATCAAAGCATTGAGCGAGGAACGTCTGGGCTCGATTCGGTCTTTGATCACGTCAGGACCGGGCGATGCCACGGAATTTGCCCGGCGGGAGGCGCTGAAGGGTGCGTGCCTCATTGTTTGCGTAGGAGGGGACGGCACACTGAACGAAATCGTGAATGGTCTCATGAATCATCAAGGGCCTGTCAGGGATGATGTGGCCGTCGGTTTCATTCCCTTTGGCACGGGTTGCGATTTTAGAAGGACCCTTTGCATTCCCAGAGACCCGGTCGGGGCACTGGAGCTGCTTGCCCGGGGCCCGGCTGAACCCATCGATCTCGGGCGGCTCACCTACCTGGATCACGAAGGCCGAACTTCTGTCCGCTATTTTCACAATGTGACGAGCTTCGGTCTTGGGGGGGAGGTGGATGAGAGAGTCAATCGAAGCGGCAGGAGAATGGGAGGGTTTTTCTCCTTCCTGAAAGCAACCATGATCTCCCTTCTCCTCTACGACAAGAAGCTCATCCACCTGAGGATTGACGGGAAGTTTGAGGAAACCTTCGTGACATGGAACGTTGCCGTTGCCAACGGAAAATACCATGGAGGAGGAATGTGCATTGCGCCGGACGCCAGCGCCCGGGACGGTGTTTTCGGGGTGACGATCGTGGGGGACCTCAGCTTGTTTGAAATTCTTTATCACCTTCCAAAGCTCTACACAGGAAGGATCGGGGCTGTGAAAAAGGTTCGCATCCTCGAAGGAAA
>JAWOJI010000486.1:0-7916 GCA_046481735.1 Desulfatiglandales bacterium
GCTGTGTCCCGGCGTGGAGACGCACCTGAAGCAATAATCACCGGCTGATATCTCATCACCGTCCTGTAAGATACTGATTTCCGGTATCCACTCAGACCCGAATTCACGGCCCGGATGTGACCGAATCGCCTCACGCAACTCACTTTCAGGAAAACCGTTCTTGGCGGCGTAAAATATCATGCGTTCCCACCAGCCTGAGGCCTCGATCAATTCAGTCTCAGGTCTGTTAAAAAACACCAGGCTCGAAGGAGTCACAAGCTTCGAGAGTAGCGCAAAATGGTCTGCGTGCAAGTGAGTTATGAAAAAATCCGTATTTCCCAGATCGACGCCGAGTTGCTGCAATCCGGACTGCATCGCATCCAGACACTCTTTTCGATTCAGCCCGGTGTCGACAATCAGGTTCCTCTCCAAAGATCGGATCACATAAGAATTGAGGAACTTGAGGGGGCTGTTCGGTAATGGAATTTCCACTCGAAAAAAACCGGGGAGCACTTCTTCAATCATGGTCTCGTCTCTTCTCACTGCAAATATGCTGAAGGCTTGTGTGGACCAGGTGGCAATAGTGAAACCGGCAGGTCACAAGACGAACGCCATGTTCACCAGGTATAGCCATTTGGACAAGGAAATTGGCGAGAAAGCCATGGGGAAACGGGAAGAACTGCTTTCGGGAATAAAGGACGAGAGGAAGATTGAGTCAGATTTGGTCCGGAAAACAGGAGCGGATGAGGATAACATTGGTTTGCCATTTTGTTCCGCATGATCCTGATCAGGGAGACGACTGCTCCCTGTCTACTTCCTGATGTTCCAGCCAATAACAAAAGTTTTGCCAACAGATTGATATTATTGGCGTCCCCAACGAGATTTGAACTCGTGTCGCCGGCGTGAAAGGCCGGTGTCCTGGACCTGGCTAGACGATGGGGACGCAGGAGAACTGCGTTATCTGGTCACCGTCGAGGGGATTCCCTCAGGAGGGTCCATATGTTCCTGGTGGTGGGCCGTGCGGGAGTCGAACCCACGACCAACGGATTAAAAGTCCGCTGCTCTACCATCTGAGCTAACGGCCCCGGCTGTAAACATACCTATATAGGGCCTGTTTCTTCTCATGTCAAAGGTTTTTTTCCGGAATCGATTCTGAAAAGGTGCTCCTGGATGAGGGCAACCTCGTCTTCGTTGGGAAGATAAGGGTAGTTCCACTGCTTGTCGTCAGGGAGGCAGTTACCAAAGGGGCGGTTGCAGGCCACCTGACCGTCCTTGCCTAAGCAGCCGGTCGTCATGAAGGGGCTGCCGAGGTCAATAGTTTCAAAGAGCGTGTCCACATCGATTCCGAAATTGATGACGTGTCCCCTTTTGTCAAAATCCATGCGGTCATAAGAACTGATATCCTCTTCAATGAGGTAGCGTGCGAGTTGGACTCTCAAATAGGTCGGCCAGGGAGGTTGAGGGCGCCCTGCCAGGGCGGATCCTTTTTCAGCAAAAAAGGAAAAGAGGTGGTTCGCGACCCTCATGTCACGGAGCTTCTGCATCAGAGCTACCATGTCCCTCTCCGTTTCCCCCATCCCCACCATGAGGTGGGCTCCCACATGCGGTGTTCCGAAAACTTCCAGGGAATCCTCCAAAATTTCCCAGTATTTTTTCCATTTGTGCGGGCCGGACACCCCTGCGCCTCTGTACCGCGCAAAAAGCTCGGGTGTGGCGAGATCAAGGGCAATGCCCACCTTTTCAGCCCCCGCGTTCTTCATGGCCGCGAGATCATCCCGTTCGAGGATGGTAGGGCTGATGAGGATGGAAATGGGCAGGGATGTCTCCTTCTTCAATCGTCCGGTCATCTCCAGGGTCGCTCCGGTGCACTTTCCGTTGGTGATCATGGAGATGCAGGTTCTTTTGACATAGGCAGGCGCACGGTTGATGGCTTCGACGATCTCCTCCATGGAGAAGACCGGCCAATCCACGTGGATGAAGCTTTTCTGTTCGTAAGACCCGGGCCGCTTCTTGGCCAGGCCGCAGTACGCACAGTTAGCGGAACAGCCTTCAGGATAATGGACCAGGAGGTTGACACACCGGTTCACCGCGCCCCGGTACATTCTACCCTGCACGAGGCCGAGAGAAATAGCGGTCGCCGTGCTCATTTTTGCATGTGTGGGGCTTTCGATTTTGGTTTGCATTCAGAGCTTTCCAGTAAGGAAAAAGTTCATCTTTGAAAAACAGTGGTGCACGGCACAAGGCACTCGGGGCACGGCAGGTTACCGCAGCTCCAGAATCCTTGTGCCGTGGGCCTTGCACCTTGCACCTCTTACAGTCTCACCTGGTTTTCCTTGGCCATGAGAATGGCCTTCGTCAGGGTGGACACATCCAGGCCATAGATCATGTCATCCTGCCAAACCTCGGAAAGGTTTCTTTGAATCATTTCTTCCCGTGCGGATGTCCATTTCAGAGCGTTTTCAATGCGGTGGATGTTTTCCGAGGTGGAAAAGAAATCCCCTGTGATCACCACGTTTTCGATGGCGCCGCCGGAAAGGGAAAGGTAGATCTCCAGCAGCCCTCCCTTGGTTTTGGTTCTGCCTATGCCCATTCTCGACCTGGGATGCTTGTGCGAGAAGATCCATTCCCTTTTCGTGTATCGCTCATCAATGAACTTCCGAATCATAGCCTTTTCCCAGTCATCCGGCTCACCTTCCTGGAAGCGGACGGCGAACTCCTCCTCAAAACCCCACTGAATGGCATCCATCACAGTTTCGACCGGGATGTCTTGCCCCAGTTCCCGTCGCACTGTCGTAATCCGCCGGCTGAAACAGCTGTAGCCTTTGTCGCTCAGTTTGAGCAGCGGGGTATTCATGACGTCGGTCATCAGCTCTACGTCGAAATCGACCAGGAAACTGGTGTGGAAGAGCAAGCTGTTGCCTGTCTCTGAAGCGGCGGACAGGCCGGCTATCTTTTGGCCTGAGACTTCAAGATCATTCTTGGGCTGAAAGTAGGACGAGATGCCCAGACGCTCGAGGGCCATGATGTAGACCCGGGCCACGGCTTCAAAAACTCCCGCGATGCTTCCACCCTTGAGTCCCGGCCAGTCCACGTTAATCCCGAGGCCCAGGGCTATGATCTTGGGTCCCATGATGACCGTGCCGCCTCCCGTGCTTCTCCGGTTGAACTCAACGCCCCTGGCTCGGCAGCGATCGAGTTTCAAAGCTGTCTCAATGTCCTGATACTTGCCGACAATCACCGAAGGAACAAAGTTGTAGAGGTGAAGAATGGGCGGCGAACCGTGGTTGGCCACGGATTGGGGAAGCGTGTCATCCACTGCAAGTCCTTCTGCAGTGGAGACCGTCCTGGAGGTGTTTCTGAAGAGACGCCAATGGGAGATTGTCATGGAAAGCAGGAAAACCTATACAAAACTTGTCGCGCCACCGTGGGCATGCCTTGCGGTAACCGGGTGCACGGTGAACGGCTTAGAATATGGCTTTTCTTTACTCTTTGCGCCGTATGCCGGGCATCGGCTTTATTTCGCTTTTGCCTTTTCTTCTTCCGCTCTTTTGATTTCGTCCTCGATAAAGGGGGCGACAGCCGGACCTTTCATCAGGTTCCCCAGATCCTCTTCCAGGCTCGAGGCTTCGATGACCAGGATCCAACCTTTGCCGTAAGGATCCGAGTTGATGAGGCTTGAATCCTCTTCCAGGTCTTCGTTGATTTCAACGATTTCTCCGGAAACGGGGGCGACGAGTTTGCCGATCCATTTTCGGGACTGGATTTTTCCGCACACTTCACCCTGCGACACTTCTTCCTCGGTCTCGGGCAGATCCAGGAACACGATATCGCCCGCCTCTTTCTGAAAGAAGTCATTCATGCCTACCGTCACTTTGGCTCCGTCCACCTTGGCCCAGCTGTGGTCCTTGTGGTAGTAAAGCTCATCCGGCATGTTGTATCCCTTAATGTCCGCCATTGAATGCATCCTCCTTTTCTAGGGTTTACTGGTTTTGGTGCGTTCGCAGGAAATCGTCAAGACTCTCGAGCCGGCAGATTCCGGATCGGGGCGCCTGAGGATGACCTAGGCACGGCCGGCGAGAAGGATATAAAGCATTTCTCCCGGAAAGGCAACACAAAAGACCTTGATAGCCATCAGCGGTCTTTGAATCTGGCCAGGACAGCCCGGGCGTGATTGGGGAGCCCCTCCGCCTCGGCGAGGGCAACCACCACGTCCTTGAGACTTCTGAGCCCCTCTTTGCTCAGATACTGGAACGTCGGTTTCTTGATGAAATCATCCACAGAAAGGCCCGAGAACATGCGAGCGCACTGAGCGGTGGGCAGCACATGGTTGGTGCCCGAGGCATAGTCTCCCACCGGGACGGGTGCGTAGGGGCCCAAAAAGATGGAACCTGCGTGCTTGATCTTGGAGAGAACGAAAAAAGGCTCCCGGGTCAAAACCTGAAGGTGTTCGGGAGCGTAGGCATTGGAAAAATCAATGGCCCGCTCCATGTCCTCTGCAATAATAACCCAGGACTTGGCCAAGGAGGCGGCAAAAATGTCTTTTCTCGAGAGGGTCGAGAACTCCCGGTCGATTTCGCGGCAAACGGCTTCGGCCAGATCCCAGGATGGGGTCACCAACACCGCCGCTGAATCCGGGTCGTGCTCGATCTGGGAGAGGAAATCCAGGGCGATCAAGAAAGGGTCGCCTGTTTCATCCGCAAGAATCAGCGCTTCACTCGGGCCTGCCGGGGAGTCGATGTCCACCCTTCCGTAAACGATCATCTTGGCCGCAGTCACGTACTTGTTGCCCGGCCCGACAATCTTGTCAACTTTCGGGACCGTCTCTGTTCCGTAAGCGAGAGCCGCGATTCCCCAAGGGCCGCCTGCTTTGTAGATTTCCCGGCAGCCGGCTATGTCGGCCGCCACGAGAGTTGCAGGATTCACGGTCATGCCCTTGCCGGGCGGTGTCGTGAGAGCGATCTTCTCCACCCCGGCGACCAAGGCCGGGACAGACGTCATGAGCACGGTGCTCGGGTAAGCCGCCCGTCCTCCCGGAATATAGCATCCTACCCTGTCCATCGGTCTGATGATCCTGCCTGCGAGGATGCCCTCCGACACCTCGATGGACCACATGTCGCGCTCCGCCTGAGCCTGGTGAAACCGGGTGATGTTCTTTGCCGCAACCCTGAGACTGCTCACCACGGCTTGATCCACGAGATCATAGGCCCGCTCGATCTCCTCGGCGGTTGCCTTGAGATCCGCCCTGCTCACGTCTTCCTTGAATTCTCGATTGGCTTCCAGGAGAGCGGCATCCCCTCTTTGCTTCACGTCTTCGACGATCCTCCGCACATGCTCGTAAACCGAGGAGATGTCCTGGGAGGATCTCTCCATGAGGGACTGCATCTCTTTAGGCGCCAAATCGACCAGTTTTCTGGTGCGTATGATCATGGTCTTCACCTTCTCTGCTTTATGTAGTCTTTCAACGCATCCACGGTGCTCTGAAAGGCAAGATCCTTCCAAGGGATCTCTTCCTCGAGGTAGAGTCCGGCCTCCTGGGATTCATCGGCGGCCACGAGATCGCCGGACACGTACTCGGTCACATAGACCACCACTACCCCCGGCCGCCCCGGATAGGAATAAACGCCGAGGAGTTTCTTGATGCGTGTGCGGAGACCGCACTCCTCCTCTGTCTCTCGCAGCGCGGCGGCGGTCACCACTTCACCCCGGTCCACATATCCTCCGGGAAGAACCCATTTTCCTTTTTGGGGGTTGATGTCTCGCTTCAAAAGCACGATCCTGCCCTTCATTTCCACGATGGAACAGGCAACCACCTTGGGATCGAGGTAAAAAACAAAGTCACATCGGGAGCAGACAAGGCGTTGGGGTTCCCGCTCCTTGAGGGTCAAATGACCGAGGCTTCCCCCGCAAACAGGGCAGAATCGAAATGCCACATCCTCGTTGTTCATGGTGCGGTCAACCAAAGATAGTCGGCCATCCCTCTTTCGACCGTGACCGTCTCATGGAGCGGATAAGGGAGGATGGTCACCACAGAAAGCGGGAGACGCCTTTGGGTCCGATCCGGAATGCCGAATTTCCAAATGATGTGTCCGTTCCCGGAAAAGACGATCATTTTTCCACCCTGGTCGTTCAGGAACGCCGCAATGTTGTGTGCCATGGTTTCATCCCAGACACACTGGGCTTCATAGAAAAAATCAAATTCCCTGAGATCTCCATGGTCGTGACGCTCGTAGGTCTCCCTGACATAAGCCCTGTGCGCTTCATTGCTCAGGTCCAGTTCCGCCGGAATCCCTGCTCTTTCCTCATCCCCCAGGCCGCTCAATCCTTCCCTGGCAACCTTCCTGACGATCTCTCTCGGCGCGTTGAGAGCAAGGACTCGGATCCCCTCATGCCTGGCTGTCAGAAACAGAGGCCGGTAAAAGTGATAAGGATATCCCCACGTTTTTTTCCAGTCCACCTCCTCAAGGAACACTTCCTCCGTCGTATCTTCCATGATGTAGCGATCGAGGATCGCTTGCTGATCCTGCTGAAGGAATTCCATCCCGATGGTCACAGACGGGACCCGGGTGATCAAGGCTTGCAGGACTTGTACCTGGATCAGGTGGTGCTCGGGATTGGTGTGAACCTCTCCAACAAAGATCACGTCAAAGGATGCAAGGCGATTCATGAAATCGCCGAAGGAAACAGCCCTGCCCGCAGCGAGATCGAGGATCTGATTTCGGTGGAAGACCTCCGGGGTTTCGGCTATGGATGCTACGATCGGCTTTGGCATTTGCATTACCCCGGCGCAGCCGGGAAGGGCCAGCATTGTGAGGCATAAAAAAAGAAATCGCGCAATCAAATACATTGCTCCAGCTAAGGCCTTGTCTCAAGAGTTCGGTCACTGCAATGGGAACTTGAAATTCTCGCACGGTTCTCATTTGCCGAATTCAACGACGGAACGTATCAGAAAGAGGCGCCGGCTTCTCGACAGAGGCAGGGACAAATCGCTTGACGATGTCAATTCCTATCAAATACCCTGCACCCGAGCAAGCCCAAATCCGCGATGAAATCGACGTCAGTGGATTTCACCCTGGGAAAGGACCATGATCGCACTTTCCGAGATCCGGCAAGGATTGGATGTAGAGCCCCTTCGTTCCAGGTTGCCCGACGGGCCGGGCGTGTACCTGTTCAAAGAAAGTTCCGGTGCGGTGATCTACGTGGGAAAGGCAAAGAGCCTGAAGAAGAGGGTTCTTTCCTATTACAGGCAGACTGGGGAGCCGGCCCGGAAGACCTCCTTGATGATGCACCGGGCCCGTTCCCTGGAGTATATTCTCACCGCCACTGAAAAGGAAGCGTTCATCCTTGAAAGCAATCTCATCAAGAAGCATCTCCCTCGCTACAATATCATTCTCAGAGACGACAAACAGTACCCCTGGCTCCGTCTTGCCGCTGAAGAAGACTATCCGAACCTGACCATCGTGCGCAAGCCCCGAAAGGACGGAGCCCTGTATTTCGGGCCTTTCTCGTCGGCCGGCTCGGTGCGGAGCACGATGAAGCTGATCGACCGGCTCTTTGATCTGCGAAAGTGCCGCACGCGAACCCTGCGGAGCCGGCCGAGGCCGTGTCTGAACTTTCAACTGGGCCGGTGTCTCGGACCTTGCTCGGAGAAAATCCCTCCTTCCACGTATAAGGAAGTGGTGGAGCAGGTCAGGCTTTTTCTCGAAGGTCGAAATGTGACGCTGTTGAAATTCCTGAAGAAGAACATGGAGGACGCGGCACAAAGGCTCGATTTTGAAAGGGCGGCCAAGATCCGGGACCAGATCAAGGCGGTGGAAAAAACGATTGAAAAGCAAAACGTGGTGGCGCCGAAGATGGGTGATCGGGATGTGATCGGCCTTGCCGGCAGAAACGGCGCCTTTCTGGTAGTTCTTCTCATGGTGAGAGACGGCCGCCTGACA
>JAWOJI010000003.1:0-3253 GCA_046481735.1 Desulfatiglandales bacterium
GGAAAAGACCCGGGGGGACTCGATGGGAGCATAAGGATGCCGGATCGGGCGATCGTGGTTCTCTCCCAAGAGTCTTCGCATGAAGCCGATGCCTTCTTCTCGGCAGAGGAAATCCCCGAAGGGGGTCAGCTCATGGTCAGGGAGCACGGTCCCATACCCTCCCAGGACGATCTTGGATCGGGGAGCGTACTTCCGTATGAGGTGAGCCATGCGCCGAAGTTTGTGGAAGGTGGCGACGACGAAATTGATCCCGATGTAATCATAGGTCCGGCTCTTGATTTCACGAAGGAATTCGCGCTCCGAGGGATAGTGGAGAACCAGCGAAGGAGCATCGATGTTCTCTGCGATATAGTCAAGCCCCCAGCAGCGGATCACCTGGCGATAGCTGAAGATGCCCTGGCTGCGAGTCACCTGGGCATGAAAAAGCTCGGCACCCACGGAATCCCCTTCACCCGGCCCGCCAAAGGGACGGCAAACGGTGGTGAGCAGCAACTTCGGCATGCTGAGGCCCCTCCTCCAAACAGCACAACCTCGGACTGACCAACCCTCACGAAAAAAAGCACAAAGTCCAAGGATGGGAAAGCCGCCGAGCGCCGGCCGGTTTTTTACAGATTACCTGGAACTGATGGGTACCATTTGGGTATTGGTCCGGCAACTTTAGACATGATACTATAAGCATCCAAAAAAAGGTGTACCATGGGCTATTTCAAGAAAGAGTTGGCTCGGCGGCAGGTGAGGCAGGAAGGTCGGCGATGGCTATTTGTCCCCTACGACCAAGTCACCGATCAGACAGGGCCTCTTTCAAGGGAGGACCCGAAGCATCTGGGCATTGTTCTCGTGGAGAATCGGTGGAAAGCCGCCAGGCGTCCGTATCACAAACAGAAGCTCGCCCTTATTCTTGCCAACCTCCGGCATTTCGCCCTTGAACAAGCGGACAGGGGCGTGGCGGTCCGTTACGTGGTTGCTGAAGGACCCTACGCTACAGTTCTCGAACATCTCATCACCGAATTGGGACCCTTGCGAGTCATGGCGCCTGCGGAACGGGAGCTCAAGCTGGATCTTGAAATGCTCGCAACCCGAGGTGCTCTCCAAATCATTCCTCATGAGGGCTGGCTTTCAACGGCGGATGAGTTCAGGAAAAGCAACGAGAAGGCTCCCCCGTGGAAAATGGATACTTTTTACCGTTTTATCCGGCGCAAAACCGGCATCCTTATGGAGGGGGGAAAACCTGTTGGAGCAAGATACAGTTTTGATGTTGAGAACAGGCTTCCCTGGCATGGAAAGCCGCCTGCCCCTGAACCGCCATCCTTCCCGGTGGAGCCCATCAAGAAGGAGGTCGGGGAGCTTATAAGGAAAGTTTTCTTTCATCATCCAGGACGACTGGACTTGGAGGCGCTGCCCGTCACTCAGGCGGACACTGAAAGGCTCTGGTCTTGGGCCAAAAAGGAGTGCCTGCCGCTTTTCGGCCCTTACGAAGATGCCATGTCCCACAGGTCCAGGAGCCTTTTTCACACTCGCATCTCATCCCTTGTCAACATCCACAGGCTCTTGCCTTCCCGCGTAGTTGCCGATGTGGCAGGCATGAGATTGCCTCTGGAAAGCAAAGAAGGTTTCATCCGGCAGGTTCTCGGATGGCGGGAGTTTGTCCGCCACGTTCATAAAGCGACGGATGGTTTCCGCAATCTGCCTGGAGGCAAAACGCGGATAGAAAAGACGCCCGGCGACGGGGGATACGAAAGGTGGGCGGGAAAGCCGTGGGGGTCAAGCAAAAAGGCCAGGGGCCTGGATGGGGGTGCAGCCCCGTGTGCCCTGGGTTGTGACACTGCGCTGCCTCCCGCCTACTGGGGAGAGCCCTCGGGGCTGGCCTGCCTGGACAGGGTCGTTTCGGATGTGTGGGCGGAGGGATACAGCCACCACATCACGCGGCTCATGATTCTTTCCAACCTGGCGACCCTGCTTGATGTCCGCCCGAGGGAACTAACCGACTGGTTCTGGGTTGCCTATACAGACGCCTATGATTGGGTGGTGGAGCCGAATGTTTTGGGCATGGGGACCTATGCTCTGGCCGGTCTCATGACCACCAAACCCTACGTGTCAGGTGGAGCCTACATCAACAGGATGAGCGATTACTGCAGCCTCTGCTCCTTTGATCCCAAGACCAATTGTCCGTTTACCCCTCTCTACTGGGCATTTCTGGCAAGACATGAACCTGTCTTCAAATCCAATCCCCGCCTCAGAATGCCCCTCGCAACTCTTGCAAAAAGGGGAATTGACAAGAGAACGCGAGATCAGGATGTTTTCAAGAAGGTGAGGGAGATCCTGGAAAAGGGGAGTATGGTAACACCGCAAGACCTCCCGTCAAGGTAAGTTCGGCCTCTTCTCAAGAATAAAAAAACTGGATTTCATCCTATTGCACTTTCAGTTTCGCGTTCTTATATTTTAGATATTTTAATTTTGACCATGAAAGGAGAAAGAAAATGGCAGAAAAAGGTTTCGTTTGGGTTAAGGACAAGGCGGGAAATGAGTTCGTGTGCAAGGTCGAAGATCTGAAGGACCCCAAGAAAGTCAGCAAAGAGGATCTCAATAACTGCATCGATGATGCTTCCAGAGCGATCAACATCGGTGACTAGCATCGAAAAAAAACATTCCTAACCCTTTTCCCAAGGCCGGGAGTTGTGTACTTCCCGGCCCTCTTATTTTTTATGGCGGTCTCCTTTGAATTGCGGGAACGCTCTAAGTCCTCGACGGACTGCGCAGCTATATCCAATTTTTCCTTTCTCCCGATAGAACCAATCTCCTGATTGATTCTCACGGCATCCGCGCCATTTCTTGGCCACACCCCTCCATCTTTGGCCCGTTAGGCGAATCAGCAACATCCCGCATTCCTGATTTTGCTTGACCCGAAAAGTGGAATTCAGTAGAGTCGTAGACCGAAAAAGCGACTTCCTATAACTATCACTTTAACACCAACTGGGTCACACAGCAGACCGGTTGCAAACCGGTCCGGCAACCGATGTGCAACCAGGGGACGTCCAAGTAAATCCAAACACAAAGGACCGTAGACGTGGAAGACGAAAACCTGTTAATGGTCAACATCTTCGGACCTGACCGGCCCGGCATTTTAGCTGCTTTTGCAGAGGTTCTGGAACATCGCAACATTGAAATAGTGGACATTCAACAGGCTTCGTTGCAAGAAACCATCGGACTGCATTTGTTGCTAAAATTTGGAGCGGCAAGTCAATCCAAAGACAGT
>JAWOJI010000037.1:0-7489 GCA_046481735.1 Desulfatiglandales bacterium
TTTAAGAAGGAGGAGAATTGTAAGATGAAAGTAAGACCGTTGCACGATCGTGTTATTGTGGAGAGGATGAAGGAAGAGGAGAAGACCAAGGGCGGCATCATCATCCCCGACACGGCCAAGGAGAAACCTGTGGAGGGCAAAATCATCGCCGTCGGCGCAGGCAAAGTTCTCGAAGATGGGAAGAGGGTCCCTCTCCAGGTGAAGGCGGGCGACCGGATTTTGTTCGGCAAATACGCCGGAACGGAGATCAAGATCGAAGGCAAGGATCACCTGATCATGCGCGAGGACGACATCATCGCGATTGTGGAATGATTCTTCGGCTCAGTGAAATCAACCGATTATTGAAGGAGGGTATAGGAAATGGCAAAAGACATTAAGTACAGCCAGAGGGCAAGAGAGTCCATTCTCAAAGGGGTGGATACCCTTGCCGACGCTGTGAAAGTGACGCTCGGACCTAGGGGGAGAAATGTGATTCTGGAAAAATCCTTCGGCTCTCCGACCATCACGAAGGACGGGGTGACCGTGGCCAAAGAAATCGAGCTGGAAGACAAGTTCGAGAACATGGGCGCCCAGATGGTGAAGGAAGTGGCCTCCAAGACTTCCGACGTAGCAGGGGACGGAACGACCACTGCGACGATTCTGGCCCAGAGCATTTACAGGGAAGGCTCCAAGCTGGTTGCCGCCGGCGTCAACCCCATGGCCATCAAGAGAGGCATCGAAAAGGCGGTGGAGACCGTGAGCGAAGATCTGAAGAAGCTCTCCAAGCCCACCAAGGACCAGGAAGAGATCGCCCAGGTGGGTACGATATCCGCCAACAACGATTCGACCATCGGCAACATCATCGCGGAAGCCATGAACAAGGTGGGAAAAGAAGGGGTTATCACGGTGGAGGAAGCCAAGAGCATGGAGACCACGCTTGAAATCGTGGAAGGCATGCAGTTCGACCGCGGCTATCTCTCCCCCTATTTCGTCACGGATCCGGAGAAGATGCAGGTTACCTTGAACAACCCCTACATCCTGCTCAACGAGAAAAAGGTCAGCAACATGAAGGACATGATTCCCATTCTCGAGCAGATCGCAAAAATGGGAAGGCCCTTTCTCATCATTGCCGAGGATCTGGAAGGGGAAGCCCTCGCCACCCTCGTCGTGAACAAGCTGAGGGGGACGCTGCAGTGCGCGGCGGTCAAGGCGCCCGGGTTCGGGGACAGGAGAAAAGCCATGCTCGAGGACATCGCCATCCTCACCGGGGGCAAGGTCATATCCGAAGATCTCGGACTCAAGCTTGAAAACGTCTCATTGAACGACCTCGGGACCGCAAAGACGATCTCCATCGACAAGGACAACACAACCATCGTGGACGGCGGCGGAGCCCGAAAGGACCTGGAAGGCCGGGTGAAGCAGATCCGCGCCCAGATCGAGGAAACCACCTCTGACTACGATAGGGAAAAACTCCAGGAAAGGCTGGCTAAGCTCATCGGCGGCGTTGCGGTAATCAATGTGGGCGCCGCAACCGAGACGGAGATGAAGGAGAAGAAGGCCAGGGTGGAAGACGCCCTGAACGCGACCAGGGCGGCCGTGGAAGAGGGGATCGTCCCCGGAGGGGGTGTCGCCCTTTTGCGGGCCTCGGCCGGTCTTGCCAAGACAAAGCTCGAAGGGGAGGAGCAGAACGGCATCAACATCGTGATGAGGGCCCTGGAGGAGCCGCTTCGCCAGATTGCCAACAACGCAGGAGCGGAAGGGTCTGTGGTGGTGGAGAAGGTGAAGTCGGGGAAAGGGGCCTTCGGCTACAACGCCGAGTCAGGGGAATACGAGGACCTGCTGAAGGCGGGGATCATCGACCCCACGAAGGTCACCCGGTTTGCCCTCCAGAATGCCGCTTCCGTGGCCGCCCTGTTGTTGACCACCGAAGCGATGATTGCGGAGAGGCCGAAGGAGAAGGACGATATGCCGGCCGGCATGGGAGGAGGACCGGGCATGGGCGGCATGGGAGGCATGGGCGGCATGATGTAACCTGAAACGAAACCCCGTCCACTGCCTTTGACAGGCGCCCGAGAGTTCAGGGCAGGGGATGGGGCCGCAAACCTCTGAGACCGTATCCGGTTACCGACACCGGATACGGTTTTTTGTGGCCCCTTCTGTAGCCTATTGTAGACATCAGGTATGGCATGTATCTTTTTGGGAAACAGAAAGTGATGGCTGCTTATGAAAATATTATTGACATATTTGCTTAGATAAGTATAATTAGTTATAGTTATAATCATCTGTATTGCTCAAGGCTCTGTTCCCTGACCCGGCAAGTGGGGAGTTTTATTATACAAAAGTGTAAAAATTCCTGGCATAAAGGATGCATGGTCAAAAGCGCCGTGCCGACAAAAGCAGGAAGGTGAACCATGACGACCTTGTCGTACCCGAACCGAAACGCCGAAAGACGAGCGATGGTTAAAGAGCGCTACAGCGTGGCTTTCCCCTCGGATGAATCCGGCGTTCCATTTGCACTGAAGGTGTGGCACAAGTCTCCGGAGTTCATGCGCCTGGTGGTGCGGGAGGATGCGGTCCCGAGTCTCCGCAGTCTGAAGGTGGGAAAAAAGCTGCGCATGAATTACTACGCATCAGACCTGGCTCGCCCGTCCGAGAGGCTGGAAACAGAGGTGGTGGATGTGAAGATAAACCGGGAGGAACGGGTGAGGGGCCAATATTTTGTTGATTTGCAGATCCTAAAAAGCTACCATTAGTGCCCATAAATCGATCGGAGAAGGAAACAAGAAAGACCGTATAGGGGCGTGGAGGTTCTCAGCGTATGGTTCCATTTTCCAATGAGCGAAGAAGCGGGCGCGACAGGCGTGCCGGTGCGGACAGGAGACAGTTGGACCGGAGACAGGACCAAAACGGCGAAGAACGAGAAACCTACGAGGAGGACCTTGAAAGAGCGGCGGAAATGACCGCCCACCTGGGCGAGGTCTGGCACGGCAAGGGCAGGGATTTCTTCGACAGGAAGAAATACGAGGATGCGGAAAAGGCCCTCAGGAAAGCTCTTGAAATCAAACCGGACATTGCCGAAGCCTGGTTTCTCCTTGCCTGCATCGAATCCGGCAGGGGCAAAAAAGAGGTTGCCCTCTCCTCGCTCGCCAGGGCCCTGGAACTGGAGCCGGAATACAGGAGCAGGGCCAGGTCCCACAGCCTTCTCAAGAAATACCAGGGCGACGGGGATTTTGAAAAGATTCTCCGCTGATCGCTATCCAAACCTTGTTCTTCCCCTGCAGCACCCCAGCCTTTTTCCGGCCCTCCCCTGACGGGCAGAGGAGGGTATGCCCGGAACCGTTCTGCTCCGCGCCATTGAAAAGCTTGCCCTGTCGAGAAGAAAGCTTTATCCTCAAGGCCAAATTTGAGAGAACCGATGCAGATGCAGCGACCCACGTCCATCCTCTGTCCCAATTGCAGGAAGCTCATCAGCGCCGGGGAGGCCCGGTGCCCTCACTGCGGCATCTCCCGCCCGGGATCGGGCTGGAAGAGGGTTTTCAGCACAGGCTTTTTCCGCGGCATGGACCAGTTCGCGGTCTGGATCATTTACGCCAACGTGGGCATGTACCTGCTTTCTCTGGCGCTGAGGCCCTCGGCGATCCACGTCACCCTGAGCCCTTTTGCCATGCTGTCCCCCTCCAGCGAGAGCCTTTACCTGCTGGGCGCCACAGGAACCATCCCGGTTTTTCAGGCCGGCAGATGGTGGACCCTGATTTCTGCAAACTACCTCCACGGCAGCCTGATTCACATTGTCTTCAACATGCTCGCGTTTCGATTCCTGGCCTCCATTGTTCAGGAAGAGTACGGGACCTACCGGATGTTCTGCATTTTTGCCCTGGGCGGGCTGGTCGGCTACCTCGTGTCCCTGTTTGCCGGGGTGAGGCTCACCATCGGGGCTTCCGCATCTGTGTGCGGTCTCATGGGCGCCGTCCTCTACTATGGGAAAAGCAGGGGAGGGATGCACGGCCAGGTGCTCTACAAGCAGATGGGCGGCTGGGCCCTGGGCATGTTCCTGTTCGGGTTCCTGATTCCCGGGATCAACAACTGGGCCCACGGCGGAGGCCTCCTGGCGGGCGCGGGGCTGGGGGCCCTCCTCGGGTACGGTGAGAGAGTCAGGGAGAACCTGTTTCACAAGGTTCTCGGTTTGGGGTGCATGTTGATCACGGCGGCGGTGCTGGCGTGGGCCGTGCTTTCCGGGTTTCTCTTCCGCCTTCTTTCATGAGAAGTTTAGTTCCGTTGGGTAAACTTTGGTCCTCCGGGCCGGGTCAGAGACAGGAAGATCATAAATTCGAAGCACGACATCCGAAATCCGAAACAATAAGTAATGACAGAAATTCGAATGATTCAAACAACGAACATATCTACTATCACGGACCCGGTTCTCTATAATCCAACCTGTTACGAATCGCCAGGAAGGCCCCCCGGTTCATGAGACACGATATTAGATGATCCCCATGCCGCTCAGGACCGAAAGCATGACCGCCGCAGCGATGACCGAGCCCACCTGCCCCCCGGCGTTGGCTCCCATGGCGTGCATGAGAAGGTAGCTCTTCCTGTTGTACTTCTGCCCCTCCCTTTGCACCACCCGGGCGGACATGGGGAAGGCCGAGATCCCCGCGGCGCCGATCAGGGGATTGATCTTGCCGCCCCCGACCACTCTCATGAGTTTTCCAAAGCACACGCCGCAGACCGTGTCCAGGCAGATCGCAAACAGGCCGAGACAGAGAATGATCAGGGTCTGGGGCCTCAGGAAGGCATCGCCCGCCATGGTGGCGCCGATCGCGAGACCCAGGAAAAGGGTGACCACGTTGGCGATTTCATTCTCGGAAGCCTTGGTGAGGCGGCTGACCACGCCCGACTCCCTCATCAGGTTCCCCAGCATAATGGTCCCGAGGAGAGGCAAGCCCTGAGGCGCGATCAGGCCTCCGATTACGGTGATGACCAGAGGAAAAAGCAGCTTGGTCGTCTTGGAAACGGTCCCTGTCATGGACGGCATGATGGTGTTCCTCTCCTTTTCTGTTGTGAGGAGCTTCATGATGGGCGGCTGAATGACAGGAACCAGGGACATGTAGGAATAGGCTGCAACGGAGACCGCGCCAAGCAGGTGAGGTGCGTACTTAGCAGTCACATAAATGGCCGTTGGGCCGTCGCAGGCCCCGATGATCCCTATGGCGACGGCGTCCAGTTGCGGAAAACCCAGGGCCAGGGCGAGAGCCAGGGTAATGAAAATCCCGAACTGGCCGGCCGCCCCCAACAGGAACGTGGATGGGTTTGCCAGGAGGGGTCCGAAATCCGTCATGGCCCCAATGCCGACAAAAATCAGGAGGGGGAACAGCTCGTTGGCTATGCCCATGTTGTAGATCGTTCGAAGGAATCCTTCCTCCCCCATGACCTCGGAAAGGGGAACGTTGACAAGGATGCAGCCGAACCCGATGGGCACCAGGAGAAGGGGCTCGCACTCCTTCTTGATCCCAAGCCAGAGAAGCAAACACCCCAGGAAGAGCATGACGACGGAGTGCCAGTCCAGATTGAGAAAGCCTTTGGTGAGACCCTGCAATCCCTCCAGAATCGCCTGTTCCATCTTTACTTGCCCTCCTTCCTCTGAGGAAACGCCTTTCCCAGGAGCCTCATGATGAGACTCAAGACCCAGAGGGTCAGGATGGTTCCACCCATCCCGCACACCATCATCGTGACTCCGAACGTGAAATTGTCCATGGCTTTCACCCCGCAGAATGATTACGAATTTTCTGGTTCGCGACTATACTTGAATTTGCAGGACGGTGCAACGATTCCGTTTCTGCAGCCTCCATCCCGATTCAGTGCACTTTATGAACCCTGGTCCTCAGGGCCAGGTCAGAGACAGGAAGATCATAAATTCGAAGCACGAAATTCGAAATCCGAAACAATAAGTAATGACAGAAATTCGAATGATTCAAACAACGAACATATCTACTATCACGGATCCGGTTTTGTTTTTGTCATTAGGAGATTTGGGATTGGAATTTGTTTCGTATTTTGGCGGCGCTACACCCGCAAATCATGCCCTCTGGGCTTAGGCCAAAGCCGGGCCCTCTGAACCCGGATCTTTACCCGGCGCCGGGCATGCTTTTCCCGGCATCGGGCTTCTCCCGACCAATCATCGCCGTGAGAGAAAAAAGTCTCGCACGATTTCTCACATGGGCGGGTTTCTACCGCTTCGGGTCGCTTTCTTTTTCACGGAAAACTTTCCGAACCCGCTGATCAAGACATCATCCCCCGATTCCATGGCCTTCTTGATCCATTCGAAAACGTTGTCGGCCGCCTATGGTTCATTGGAAAATGCCATGAGATGTTGATTTGTTGTCAGCAAAAAAGCGCCAAAGTGTCCGGCAAAACAGGCCCAGGAAATCAAAAAATTAAATTAAATTTATCCAAACCTTGACAAAATATAAATAGTTAATTATATTGCATTTAAACTAAATATATAACATAACAATCATATTTATTTAGAAATAAAATATTTCTTTTAGTAAAAACATTTAGAAATGACGGATTCGCGCCGGTGATTACAACGGCATCCTGGGGAGCCATTGAACGGACGGTTAGTTTGAATGAATACCCATCAACCAAACACAAGAGCGGGCCAAGGAATACTTATCAACGTGACTTTGCGATCCCTGATTCACCATCAAGACATCATCCCCCATCTTTTCAGCTTCAAGAAAGGGCTTCTCCATGCGGAAACCACTCAAAATGGCTTGAGCATGCTCCCAATGGGACGCGGAGGTTCTGTTGGGAGCCTGATACACCATATGGTTTTCAAACCTGAGAGAGTGAACCGGAGGGGATATTTTGGCGCAGATCATGACGACCAAAGAAGTGGCAAACTATCTAAGATTGCATCAACTAACCATTTGTAAATTGTCCAAGCAAGGCAAAATCCCTTCCATTCGTATCGGGAGGGTTTGGCGATTTGACAAAGAGGTCATTGATGAATGGATCGCCTGCTATCATGCGGAGCATCATGACACTTGATCCGGCAGGAAGAGCAAGAAAGTTGTGCTGCATGAGGAGCCTGGAAAGGCGCTGAGCAAAACCCGTGCGGAGCAGTAGCTCGCGCCGGTCTACAATATCGAGGAAGCAAGTCCAAAAAGCGGAGGGCCATTTTCTTCATCCATTTTGAACGGAGGATCGTGATGAAAGTGAGACCACTAAACGACAGGGTGCTTGTTGTGAGGGTTGAGGAGAAGGAGAAGACCAGTGGAGGGATCATCATCCCGGACACGGCTAAGGAAAAACCGCAAGAAGGGAAGATAATAGCCGTTGGTCCCGGAAAATGGGATGAAAACGGGAAACGGATCCCCCTTGAAGTCAAAAAGGATAATCGCGTGCTATTCGGCAAATATGCGGGCAATGAAATTACTATCGATGGGGTGGAGCATCTCATTATGAGCGAGGATGATATCCTGGGTATCTTAGAGAAGTGATTGAA
>JAWOJI010000060.1:0-3493 GCA_046481735.1 Desulfatiglandales bacterium
CAAATGCCAAACGGGACATTTTTCAAGATTTCGACATTGCCTGTCTTGTCAGCGATGTCTCACCGTATGTCAGAAACGACGAAATCCCCAAATTCTTCGGCGAAATTTTGATCGTGCAGGAACCTGAAAACATGCAAGACCCGCCCGGCGACAAGGACGGTCATTACTCCTACCTGATGCAATTCAAGGACGGTACTCGGATCGATTTAAGTTTCCATCCGATGGAAAAATTGAAATCCGTGTTGGACGACAGCCAGACAATCGTCCTGCTGGACAAGGATAATCTCATCGGCGAATTCCCTCCGCCAAGCGATGTTGACTATCTGGCAAAAAGACCAACCGACAAGCAATTCCAGGACTGTTGCAATGAATTCTGGTGGGTCAATCCCTATGTTGCCAAAGGCTTGTGGCGCGGCGAACTCACCTACGTCAAATACATGCTGGATGTGGTGGTGCGGGAGGAACTCATGAAAATGCTGGTCTGGTATTTTGGGGTCAAGACGGAGTTCAAAGAATCGCCGGGCAAACTGGGGAAATACATAAAGAAACGGGTCGAACCGGAAGTCTGGACTGAACTCGAGGCGACTTATTCGGATTCAAACTTCGGGAACATCTGGGAATCCCTGTTCACGATGGGATATCTCTTTCGAAGCCTGGCAAATACGGTTGCGACAAACTTTGGATTTCGATACCCCCAACAGGATGATAACAACGTGAGCGAATACATACGACGGATAAAAAACCTGCCTGTGGACGCCAAAAAGATCGAATCATAAAAGTTTCTTATACACATCCATGATCTGATTTGCGATCTTCTCCCACGCATACGCCTGTGCATACTCCACCGCCCGCCTGCTCATTGTCTCGTGGAGTATCATGTCATTCAACAGCCAGGACAACTTTTCACACAGCTTTTCCGGCTCCTGGTCCGGGATCGTGAATCCCGTCTCGCCGTCGCGCACCAGATACGCCAGTCCGCCCACCTCCGAGGCGATGACCGGAGTGCCACAAGCCATTGCTTCGAGTGCAACCATGCCAAAAGACTCGTAATGCGAAGGCATTACCAGCACCTCCGCGGCGGAATAATAATACGGCAGTTTATCCTGGTCGCGCTTCCCCAAAAAGACAACCGACTGGTCCAACCCAAGATCGTCGCATAATTTTTGTAGATACGCCATCTCCACCGTCATCTGCTCGGGGCTGGCAGAAGGGTCGCCGCCAATGATGGCAAGGTGTACCGGACGACTTGCATCATTCAAATCCAGACAAGCCATCGCCCGGATCAGCGTGTCCACACCTTTGAGCGGCTCGATGCGCCCCACAAACAAGATCATGCGATCCTCCGGTTTCAACCCAATATAGGACTTTGCCTCATCGGAGGGGATCGGATAAAAATGGCTGACATCCACACCTGGCGGGATGACAACCAGTTTGGACGCGTCCGCCTTGTAGAGGAAACGCAGCTGTGTCAACTCAGCCAGCGTGGCGACGACGATCCGGTTCGCGCGACGGAGCACCTGCTTCTCACCCTTGATCCGATACTCGCCCTCGCGCTCCGCCTCGGTCCGCGCGATGCGGTTCTTCATCTCGCCCAGGGTGTGGAACATGTTTACAATCGGAGTCCCGCCCCAGGTGTCCGAAAGAGATGCGGCAGCGAGCCCGGACATCCAGTAATGACTGTGGATGATGTCGTATCGAATCCCCTTTTCGCAGGCAAACGCCTTGACGCCCTCCACAAATTCCGGAATGTAATCAGCCAGTTCCTTTTTGGGCAGAGGGGATTCGGGTCCGGCAGGGACATGGACGACACGGTTGCCATAACCCAACTCGTGCAAAACATGCGGAACATGATCGTCCTGCGAGCGCGTGAACACATCCACATGGAGACCCATCTGCCCCAGTTGACGCGTGAGTTCGCGGACGTAGACGTTCATCCCGCCCGTATCCTTGCCGCCAAGCGTCGCCAGCGGACAGGTATGATAAGAAAGCATTGCGATTCGTAACATCGGGTTCACCGTGGTTCAGACGACATGAATGGCATGAAACTTGCGTGAAATATTGTAATCCTTTATAATCCCCGCCGCTAAGCACTCTAAAGAGGCAAACAAGCCACCATAGCTCAGCTGGTAGAGCAGACGATTCGTAATCGTCAGGTCGTGGGTTCGAATCCCACTGGTGGCTCAAGTTGAAAAGTGTTTTTTCCTTCTACAAAATGGCTGTTCAGGAAGGAAAAACCACCATGTTTTCCAGCCATTTGCATGACCAGACGATTATCAAGATTTCTCAGGGGGATTATATTGCCATCCTTGCCGAGTCTTTCCTGATTGACCGGCAGGCGGGGGAACTATCAAAACATACCATCAAGTTCTACCAACAATTCCTAAAATCATTCATTGAGTACTGTGACGCCAACTCTTTGAGACTGATCGGAGAGATCACACCCGATTTCCTGCGGCGTTACTTTCTCGCCTTTGCAGAGAACCATAATCCAGGAGGCGTGCATGCTTCCTACCGCACGATCAGAGCCTTCCTCGGTTGGGTGGCTGAGGAGGAAGTCATGCCATCGGAATGGAAGAATCCAATGCTCAAAGTGAAAGCGCCTAAAGTATCTGTTGAGCCCCTAGATCCCATTTCGATTGAAGAAATCAAGACACTCATCGAAACCTGCCAACGCGGAATTTTCATGGGAGAGCGGGACCGTGCCATTTTCCTTTTCCTGCTTGACACCGGAGCAAGGGCTCAGGAATTGTCCAGCACAAACATCAAAGACGTCGATCTAAGTAACGGCTCAGTGGTGATCCGTTTTGGCAAAGGAGGAAAGCCTCGCATGGTGTTTATTGGGCGAAAAACTCGAAGAGCCTTGAGATCCTATCTTCGCCTCCGCCAAGACACTTCTCCAGCCTTGTTTGTCTCCAAAGATAGAGAGCGCCTGACCTACGACGGTCTAAATCAACTCCTGGAACGAAGAGCAAAAGCAGCAAAGTTGGAGAAGAAACCAACCCTTCACAGTTTTCGCCGTGCCTTCGCCCTGAACATGCTAAGGAGCGGGGTGGATATATTCGCCCTGCAAAGACTTATGGGACACGCCGACTTGCAAGTGTTACGGCGGTATCTGGCACAAAATGATCAGGACAATCTCCTGGCTCACATGAAAGGAGGTCCCGTAGACAACAATCTGTGAACTTTATCCGCTGTGGAATATTGAGGGTTGGACGAGTACTGACTTGTTACGTTTGGGGGAGAAAAAAGCGTAACAAATGAAATGGCTTGTCCAACCCTCTTCAATCCCACTCGCTCTGTTCGGGGCCCATGCAGAGGCATTTTGACTCTTACTCGAGATCACAGGTTCGAATCCCGTCCGGACCGCAGAGCGTAACTGACTAAAGAAGGAACCCGGCTTCCGATGAATAAAAATTCATCGGAAGCCGGGTTCCTTCGATCTGGCTCCTGGAAGCGCCATAAAACCAGCACTAAACGCTCCGATCAAGAACTT
>JAWOJI010000079.1:0-3650 GCA_046481735.1 Desulfatiglandales bacterium
AACCATCCTGGGTTACGCGGCTATAAAAGACGGAAAATGGGTCGCAGGGTCGAGCTCCTATGGAGCGCAGGCAAGGGGAGGCTCCGCCCGGGCCGACGTGCTGGTGTCCGATGGGCCGATCGTCTTTCCGCACGTTCTAGAAGCGAATGTGTTGGTGGCCATGGCCCAGACCGCATACGACAAGTACACCGAGGAGTTGGCACAAGGGGCTGTGGTGATTTATGACGATGAGTTGGTTTCGCCGCGATCGATTGGGAATGCGATGCAGATTGGGATCCCGGCCACGGCGACCGCCATCAAGGAACTTAACCAGAGGCAATCCGCCAACATCGTGATTCTTGGGGCAACGGCCGCAGTCACGGGAATTGCGAGCAGAGAAGCATTGCGTGCGGCGATCGCGGAAAATGTTTCCGACCGTTTTAGGGAGCTGAATTTCCGGGCGCTTGAACTGGGATACAAGCTGGGCGAAGCCGGTAAACAGTAATCAGTGTTCAGCGTTCATTCCGGTATTCCCTTGTTTCTTGGGTGAGCTATGGTTGAAGGAAGAACCCACAAGCCTGTCATTGAATACGATAAATGCGAAACATGCGGCGTCTGCATTCAGGCCTGCCCGGCTGAACTCGTTCCTGAGATGCGAAGGGAGGAGGACAGTCTGAGAGGCCGCATCTACGGCCACTCGAACGTTGAGCCGAGACTCAATTTGGGAAAGACCTACGGGCCTCCTCGTTGTGAGGCCGCATGTCCTATAGGTCAGGACGTGCGAGGCTACATGCGGCTTATCTTCGAGGGCAGGCACCGGGAAGCCATTGATCTGATCAGGAATGCCAACCCACTGCCTTCAGTTTGCGGCTATGTGTGCCATCACCCCTGCGAAAGAGCCTGCACAAGGGGGGGGGTGGATGAAGCCCTTTCCATTCGGGCGCTCAAAAGATTTGTGGCAGACTACCATGACGTAAGCTCGACTCCGTCCAACCGGCAGTCAAGGAAAAAAGCGAGAGTGGCCGTCGTTGGATCGGGTCCTGCGGGGCTCGCGGCGGCCCATGAGCTTGCAAAGACGGGATATGCCGTCGAAGTGATAGAGTCTTATCGTGAGCCGGGAGGAATGCTTGCCTGGGCTATTCCTGCCTTTCGTCTCCCCAGGGCTGCTCTCAGAAGAGACATCGAGCACATCCGGAGAATGGGCGTCGAGATCAGGACGGGTATTTCCTTCGGTCCCGGAATAACAGTTGAGGATCTTCGCAACCGGGGGGCACACGCGATCGTTCTCGCCACAGGGACCCAGAAGAGCGCAAAAATGAAGATCCGGAATGAAAACGGCCTTGAAGGCTGTATGGACTGCCTCACTTTTCTCAAGAAGTGCGCTGACGGAGATCCGCCTCCTCTTGGGAAACGCGTGATCGTTGTGGGCGGAGGAAATGCAGCCGTCGACACGGCGCGGACCGCCCTTCGAAGAGGAGCGGCGAGGGTGAGCCTCGTTTACAGGAGGAGCTTGGATGAGATGCCTGCGGACAAGGAAGAGGTGGAGGACGCTCTTCGGGAAGGGATTGAGATGATGGTCCTGGCCGTCCCCGTGAAAATCCTCGCATCAGACGGCAAGACAATCGGCCTCGAATGCATGAAAACCGAACTGGGGGAAGCAGATGCTTCGGGAAGGAGAAGACCGGTTCCATTGGAGGGTTCTGAGTTCGAGATCCTTGGGGACACCGTCATATCGGCCGTGGGGCAGGTGCAGGAGTACTCCGACGTTACCAGAGGATTGGGTTTGGAAGAAGGACCTATGGAAGTCAACCGTGAAACAATGCACACGGTTGTCGAGGGGGTCTTTGCAGCAGGAGATTTCGTCAACGGCTCCACAACCGTGGTGGAGGCCATGGCAAGCGGCAAGAAAGCCGCCCGGGCCGTGGAAGCATACTTGAAGGACAAGTGATTCACCACAGAGAACGCCGAGATCGCGGAGATATATTGATTTATTTCTCTCCGTGCATTGCGGTCGCTGCGGTGATGTGAAGGAAGTGCTGATGACTGAACCGTGCGCGCTGAAAATGGGGCGCCGACCCAAGGATGAAGCGCCGGGGAACACGCACCATGTCAAACCAGGCCTTGATGAAGAGTCTGCAGTCATGGAGGCGGGCCGATGCCTTGTAAACAACTCCTGCCGAAGCTGTGACCTTTGTCGGTTCTTTTGTCCCGATCTTTGCATTACCAGGAATGAAAACACCGGGCACATTGAGATCGACTATGACTACTGCAAGGGCTGCGGCATTTGTGCCTTCATCTGCCCGAAGGGCGCCATCACAATGGTGCGGGATGAGTAGCCCCATCCAGTTGGAAGGATTGCGGTGGTTTACATAAAGCTTCTGCTCACCGCACTGTTCTGGGGTGGAACGTTCATTGCCGGCAGGCTGATTGCGGACAGGGTGCAGCCTTTTTCAGCCGCCTTCCTGCGATTCGCTGTTGCCTCCTCTTTGCTCCTCCTGCTTATGGTCCGGCAAGAAGGGCGACTTCCTCGAATAAACAGGGCGCAGTTCGTGGCCCTGTTTTTTCTCGGGATGACGGGCGTCTTCGCTTACAACGCCCTGTTTTTCAAAGGCCTCCAGTTTGTCAGCGCCGGAAGGGCCTCTCTCATCATCGCCAACAATCCGGTTTTCATAACCCTCTTCGCCGCCTTGATCTTCAAGGAGAAGTTGAGCTGGGTCAACGTGGGGGGAATCCTGTTGTCGGTCACAGGCGTGATTATCGTCATTTCAAAGGGAGACCCGGGCGTGCTCTTGAGCGGAGGGGTGGGATGGGGGGAACTCCTGATTTTCGGATGCGTTGCAAGCTGGGTTGCCTACTCTTTGATCGGCAAGGCGATCATGCGGGATCTTTCCCCCCTTGTTTCCGTTTCCTACTCAGCGCTCATGGGCACGGCGGCACTTATCATTCCCGCTCTTGTAGAGGGCATAGCGACCGGCATTCCGGACTACTCCATTCTGGACTGGACATGTATCTCGTACCTGGGTGTTTTCGGAACCGTCTTGGGGTTTGTCTGG
This sequence comes from Desulfatiglandales bacterium, assembly GCA_046481735.1. Taxonomy (GTDB): domain Bacteria; phylum Desulfobacterota; class DSM-4660; order Desulfatiglandales; family HGW-15; genus JAFGDM01. Next base: position 3,033 of record JAWOJI010000079.1, read on the forward strand.
TACTACGAAGGCATCAAAGCACTGGGTGCGACCAGGGCGGGGCAGTTCATCAACTTCGTCCCTGTTTGCGCCATCCTTCTCGCGTTCCTCATTTTAGGCGAACCCTTCACATGGTCCCTCCTTGTGGGAGCCGGGTTTGTCTTCTCCGGTGTTACCATTGCCAACATGAAGTCATAAGGGATGATCACCACAGAGTCACGGAGGCCACAGAGAAGGATTATTTTGTCTTTCGGAGAGATACCGAAATACAAAATGAACCATGCCTCATGATTCCTTTGTGACATGACCGCGGAGAATGCAGAGGCGATTACTCGGGCGTCACCAGGCTTCGGAAAGCAATTTGTTCAGGGCGGGCAAGGGCGTCCATCGATTTTGCGGCGGCTTGATTCCTGAGAGGCTCTCCCGGTAGCGTTTCAGCGCACGAAGAATGTCTAGCCCTTCGAATCCGTGGTGGATTACCAGGCCGTCCAGCAATGCCTTCCTCAGCAGTTCTGTTTCGTCCGGTACGAAGTGGAAGAGGCGGTCCCCCCAAGTGCCGTGATACCCAAGATACAGGGCAATACACCGATCCAGGGACACTCCTTTCAGAATTTTGCGGCATGCGATGAGTTTCAAATC
>JAWOJI010000106.1:0-4667 GCA_046481735.1 Desulfatiglandales bacterium
TCGAGGGCGATGAATATGACACGGCGTTCTTCGATAAGGGGCCTAAGTTCCTGCATTACTCGCCCTGGATCGTCATCCTCACCGGCATCGAATTCGACCATGCAGACATCTACCAGGATCTGGAGCACGTGAGAAGCAGTTTCCGGAAGCTGCTTCGCCTGATTCCTCAAGAAGGACGCCTGATTGCAAACCGGGACGATCCTCTGGTTGTGGCCGAGTCCGGGGAAGCCCGCTGCCCGGTCATTTTCTACGGTCTCGAGGATGGGGCCCTCTGGTCGGCTCGCAACATCTCCATTCGAACGACCGAAACTCGGCTCGAAGCTTTCAAGCACCCCGAAAGCCCCATGCCGATTACAACCCCTCTCTATGGCAGGCACAACGTGTCCAACCTTCTTTCCGCGGTGGCCTTGGCCGATTTCCTCGAAATCAAAACTCCATCCATCCGTACAGCTTTGGGCTCTTTCAAGGGGGTGAAAAGGAGGCAGGAGATCAAAGGCGAGAGAAATGGCATTTTGGTGCTCGACGATTTTGCCCACCATCCCACGGCGGTGAGAGAAACCCTTCGGGCCGTTCGGGACAAGTATCGAGGGAGGAGGCTCATCGCCGCCTTTGAGCCCAGATCCAATTCCAGCCGGCGGAACACTTTCCAGAGCGAGTATGCCTCTTCTTTTGACCAGGCGGATATCGTCCTGATCCCTGAGCCGCCTCTGATGGGAAAAATCCCCCAGAACGAAAGGTTCTCTTCGAGGAAGCTGGTGGATGACCTGACAAAGCAGGGTCTGGAGGCCCATTACTTCCCGGAAACATCCCTTCTCCTGGAGAAACTCCTGCGCATCTGCCGCAAGGGGGATGTCGTCCTTCTCATGTCCAACGGCGCCTTCGACAACTTGGCCGCCCGCTTTCTCAAGGAGTTGGGCGGTTGATCTCCCGATTATCATAGGGAATTCAATATTTCCTTTGACTGAACAGGGGATCTTTGCTATGAAATTTGCCCAGGCAAGATAGGGATCCAGGAGCTAAAATTCGAGACAGGAGGTGTTTGAAGCCATGACCGAGTCCCCTTTGAAAGGCAAGACCATTCTTGTGGTGGACGATGAACCTGACGTCCTCGACACCGTTGCCGAAGAGCTCGACATGTGCATTGTCGACAAGGCCCAGGATTACAATACAGCCCTGCAGTACCTAGCGAGCTACACGTACGACATCGTGATTTTGGACATCATGGGGGTAAACGGTTTCGAACTGCTCCAGAATTCCGTCGACCGCGGATTCCCTTCCGTCATGCTCACCGCCCATGCCCTGACCCCGGACGCACTGAAAAAGTCCATCAAGCTGGGCGCGGTCTCCTTTCTCCCCAAGGACAGGATGTCGGACCTTCGCTCCTTTCTGGAAGACGTGGTTTTGGGAGAAGGCAAGCCGGTTTGGCAAAAATTCTTTGAAAAACTGGGGGCCTACTTCAACAAGCACTTCGGTCCGGACTGGGTTGAAAAGGACAAGTTTTTCATGGAGTTTAAAGAGGAAGTGCTGAAGCAGAAATGAACGTTCACAGATGAAGCACAAAAGTCCCCTTCTTCAGTGGACTCCTTCCCCGCCGGTCATGTGCGCATTGAAGTGTCTTCTACATCACCCATACGCCTTCAGCCCTATATGCCGGATTTCTCCCGGTCCCCCTGTCACAAAGGGGCGCTGACATGACCCACGATTACCGATTGGCCAGAGAGAGGATGGTGAAAAATCAGCTGAACTCTCGCGGCATTTCGGATCGAAGAGTGCTAGAAGCGATGGGCAAGATCCACAGGCACCTGTTCGTAGAAGAGGGCCTTGTCGGTGAAGCGTACAACGACCATCCTCTGCCCATAGGGCACAAGCAGACCATCTCTCAACCTTACATTGTAGCCCTCATGACCGAGGCCCTCGAACTGGAAGGAACGGAAAAAGTGCTGGAGATCGGGACCGGAAGCGGGTATCAGACCGCCATTCTGGCGGAACTGTCCAAGGCCGTTTACACGATCGAGCGGATCGATCCCCTGCTGACCAAAAGCAAGCAACTTCTTAGGGAGCTGGGCTACACCAACATTCAATTCAAGGTTTCGGATGGAACCATTGGGTGGGAGGAATTTGCCCCCTATGACGCTATCGTGGTGACCGCGGGGGCGCCCAAGGTCCCCCAGCCTCTTCTTGATCAGCTCGCCGACGGCGGCAGGATGGTCATTCCCATAGGAGACCGTCACAGTCAGGATCTTATCCGGGTGAAAAGGGACAAGGACCGGTTCCAGGAAAAAGACCTCGGCGGCTGTCGATTCGTTGACCTCATCGGCAATCACGGGTGGAAGGACTGAAAGCGCCTTGCGACCCCAACGCAACGGATACCTCAAGCAAGTCCAACCTGTTTCCCACCCCCTCTCAACCATCCAAGGCATCGGTCCCAAGAGAGCTGTTCTTTTTTCCAACAAGGGCATTCACACCGTTCTGGATCTTCTCTTCTTCACACCCCTCCGCTATGAAGACCGCACGGCAGTCCGCCTTATAAGGGAGGCGCCGGAGGGCGCCCTCTCGCTTTTTAGAGGGCAGGTCGTCCAGGGGGGAGAACAACGGCTTTTTCCCAGCAGGACTCGGGTGTTCAAGATCCTGTTGCGGGATGCTTCGGGCAAAGCGGAGCTTTTGTGGTTCCATTACCGGAAACCTCACCTCATGAGATTCACAGCCCCCGGAACGGAACTTTTTGCCTTCGGCACGATAAGAATCAACGGCGGACGTCACCAGATCATTCACCCTGAGCTCTCGACCTGCGACGGCAGTGAAGGCCACCTTGGTTTCTATCCGGTCTACCCGTTCATAGCAGGGATTTCCTGCACCCTGCTGCGCGCGACGATCAAAAAGGCCCTGGACGAATGCCTGGACAAGATCTCGGACCCTCTCCCGGAAAACATCGCGGAGGCTCTCGGCCTCCCTCGACTCAGCGAAGCGCTTCGCTTCGTCCATTTCCCTCCCGCCGATTCCTCGTTCCCCCTGCTCAATGACCGTCAGACCCCGCATCATCGAAGACTTCTCTTCGACCGCTTCTTCCTGGTAATGCTTGCTATTGCATCCAGGAGAAAAGCCGCCGGAGCGCGAGAAGGGACAAAATGGACGTACCCGCCGGAATTTGAGGAAAACCTGTCCAGGTTTTTCAACTTCACCCTAACAAAAGACCAGGAAAAGGCCTGCCGCGACATCATTCGTGATCTCGGATCCGGAAAACCCATGAACCGGCTCCTTCTGGGGGATGTGGGATGCGGCAAAACAGCCGTGGCCGTTCTGGCCGCCCATTTCGGGATCCTGAACAACGCCCTGATCGCCGTCATGGCCCCCAGCCAGGTCCTAGCAAACCAGCACTTTGACTATTTCAGCTCCCTTTCACGGGAAATGGGATTTCGTCCCATGCTCCTGACAGGCGCACTGAAAAAGGCTGAAAGAAAGAAGGCCTACGAAAAAATCCGAAGCGGATCCTGCAATGTCGTAATAGGAACCCAGTCCCTCATCCAGGATGACCTGCTGATTCCGAACCTTGGCCTCGTCGTCATCGATGAGCAGCAGCGTTTCGGCGTGAGGGAGCGAGCCCTCATGGATCGGAAGGGGATGAACCCCCACCAACTGGTCATGACCGCAACCCCGATTCCCAGGACCCTGGCCATGACCATTTATGGGGATCTGGACATCTCGGAGATCAGGGAGTACCCGGCCGGCCGCAAGCCGGTCGTCACTCGCATGGTCAAGACCGAGGAGAAAAGAAAGGTTCTGGATTTTCTGCGAAAGCGTCTTTCGTCGGGTCAACAGGCCTTTGTCATCTGCCCGGTCATCGAAGAATCGGAAGAAACAGACATCAAAAGCGCCATGGAGACAGCCGCCAAGCTGAAGAAAGTCCTTTCCCCTCCATTTGAAATCGGTTTGATGCATGGCCGGCTCCCGAACTTTCAGAAAGATGCGGTCATGGGCGGTTTCCGCTCCGGGAGGATCCACGTCCTCGTGAGCACAACGGTGGTGGAGGTCGGCGTTCACGTCCCGTCTGCCACGGTGATGATCATCGAGCATCCCGAGCGTTTTGGACTGTCTCAGCTTCATCAGCTCCGAGGAAGGGTGGGCAGGGGTTCGGATGGGGGAGTCTGCCTGCTCATGGTTTCGGGCGATCTTTCAGACAAGTCCCTTTCCAGGCTCCGGGTCATGACTGAAAGCCGGGACGGCCACGAAATCGCCCGGAAAGATCTGGAAGAGCGAGGACCGGGGGAGCTCATCGGGATGAGGCAGGCCGGCGTTGGGGAATTGTATCTTTGGGAAATGATGAAGGAGCCTGAGCTTGTTTTTCAGGCGAAGAAAACGGCCGATGCACTGCTGGATGCCGACCCGGAACTGTCTCAGTCCTCTCACAGAGGCCTGAGGAGCTTTGTGCAATCCATTCTGACAAAACCCATAGACCTGTAAATTAGGATTTTTGTAACAGTTTAACTTTTTGAAATTCAAATTTGGCGGTCCGGGCATGGGGGTCTCTCTCAAAACCGAAAACGAAGATCATGCGGGGAGACTGTGCAAATACCGGGTAGCAAAGGCGGGCGGCGAGGCTTCACAGGCACTTCGAGGATTGACCTTGCATGGCTGTTCTCCGGACCCCCTCCGCCCGCCTCACCGATTGC
>JAWOJI010000132.1:0-17795 GCA_046481735.1 Desulfatiglandales bacterium
ATCTCCTTGGCCTCGGCCGGTTTTCCCAGGCAGACGCGATCCCAATATGCCCTGAGATCTTCCAAAATCGAATCCCTCCTAAAAAGCACTCAATTCCCTTAAGATAGCCATGACAATCAAAAGAACGCCGGCCAAGCTGATGGGAATCCCGAACCACGGCCCCTTCTTGTAAAACACCAGCAAACCGACAATGAAAAAAAAACCCGCCGCTGCAAGCACAAGAGGCTCGCCGAGGGAGTTGAAAAGGGTCGATATGAAGGCGAACGCCTTTTCCAGAGTTCTCATTGCTGCTTCCATCGTTTTTCGCCCCAAACAGAAGTCCTGCCTGCATTAATTTTCTAATATAATACGCTTCTTCAGAATCGCAAACGGAAGGGCGTTTTACAGGGAATTTCTTGCTACGAATGGGAAGGTCTCTTCCATTTTCAATGCAAGGAGCTTCCCACAAAAAGCAGAGGCGGATGGCCGAAAAAAGCTCGACGATTGGGCGGGACAAGCAAAAAAAGGCCTCTCCAGAGAGGAGAGAAAAAACTGGAGAGGCTTAGGAGGAAGGAGTTTCCCCTTTGAGATTGCAAATTCGGTGCCCATCAGCTCCTTCCCTCTTTCTGTATTGACACACCCATGCGGTTGCCGGTATACTCATCAAAAAAATTGAGAAATCATTATGACTTAGGGTTCGCACAAAAATAGATTCACAGAATTGGTGCTCGGATTCGGGTCAGATTTGATTGCGCCGATTGAGCAAAACCACAGGAATAGTAGCGCTATTTCGAGGATTTTGTGATTGAGGCGCGGCCAAAGATGACTTGAAGACGGGATGCGAAAATGTGAAGTTATTTTTGCGCGAGCCCTTAACATGTTGTAGGGTATCAAGAAGGGCGTTTTGGTCATTGTCTGCTTCTAACATCCGCTCACCTCGATCGCAAGGGCATTTAGCAGTTTGAGAAATGGCAAATTCAAACGCGAACAAAAGCCTTAACCTGAAACAAATTATTCTTAGAGAGGTCTATGCTGATAACCTGAATACAGCAGAGGAAAGCCATCAGCCCCTGAAACAGTATCCAGGGCTAACAAGCAAGAGGCTTGAAAGGTTGCTGATCCGTCATGCCAAAGCGTTCTTGCTTTTGCTGGCTTTCTCCGCATTGGGAGTTTTTTCCCTCCACCCTCAAGTTTTGCGCTCGATTGGTTTCGGGTCGCCGAACAAGGACTCATTTCCCCGACCTTCGACAGCATTCACCGGAGCTGTCGACCTGTCTCAGCGACCTGCTCCACTAAGTGTCTCTTTGCCCGCAGAGCGGGACCCGCATAAGGAAAGTTCCCCGGAACTGGAAACCCGCCGCGAGCAGAGCCTCTTCAACACGCCTCAAGATTACTCCGGCCTGGTGGGACCCATGCCTGTTTCTATAGCTGCGCTCTTTGATCTTGGGGTAAAGACCATTGCCATCGACCCAGGGCATGGGGGCCGAGACCCGGGAGCTATCGGCCCAAACGGCCTGCAGGAAAAGGTCCTAACCCTAGACATCGCAAGACGCCTGCGCGACAGACTGAAGCAGCATTGGAACTATCGCATAGTCATGATACGGGACGAGGATATCAGTGTTTCGCTCAAGCGCAGGGCGGAGATTGCAAATGAAAACAGAGCTGATCTGTTCATCTCGATCCATGTGAACTACATTCCTGTTGAGCCGGTGATGATCATTGAGACTTACTTCTTCGGCGCTCATGCAGGGGAAGAGGAGATGAGGATCGCAGAAAAGGAAAACCAGGGTTCCGAGTACTTGATGGCCGAGTTCAGATCCATGATTGAGAAGATCAGCAACAATTTCAAGCAGCAAGAGTCCAAGTCTTTGGCCCTTTGCATTCAAGAGAGCCTGTTTCAAAATATTCGGAACGAGAACGGCAGAAAAGCGGATCGCGGGATAAAATCTGCACCCTTCGTGGTGCTGCTGGGCACGAATATGCCGAGCGTCCTGGCTGAAGTAACTTGCATTAGCAACAAGAAGGAAGAAGAAAGATTGGCCGACCCGGCGTACCGGGAAGAGATTGCTGCTTATTTGGAGGTTGGCATTGTCAAATACCTTGAAAAATCCAGAAAAGAACCGATCGAAGGAGGCAGGGAGCATGTCAAAAAAAGATGAAATGGAAAGAGTGGAAAAAGATGAGGTTCTCTTTGTGGGAATTGATCTGGGCACTTCCAAGTCGGCCGTATCCACAAGCAGGGGGAATAAAAAGTGGGTTGAAAGTTATGTGGGCTGGCCCAAGGATTTTGTAGCCAGGAAGTTACTCGGGCAGCGGGTCCTGTTTGGAGAAGATGCGCTTAACCACAGGCTGTCCTTGCAACTGTGCAGGCCCCTGGAGCACGGGGTGATCAAAGAAGGCACAGAGAAGGATGAGGAATCAGTGATGGAACTCCTGGGCCATCTCATCACCCTAGCTGAGCCCAAGAACAGCGAAAAGATTTATGCCGTGGTCGGTGTCCCTGCCGAAGCTTTGAAGGTGAATAAGAGCGCCATCAAAAAGGCGGTCAAGAAATATTCCGAAAAACTGATTGTCGTGTCGGACCCTTTTGCGGTCGCATTCGGCCTGAATGCCCTGAATAACACTATGATTATTGACATCGGAGCCGGCACGGTGGATTTCTGTATTATGCATGGCACCTTGCCTTCCAATGACGATCAACGGGCACTCATCACGGCCGGGGACGCTGTAGATCAAAAACTTTATGATTTGCTTTCCGAAAAACACCCCGAAGCTGATTTCACGTTGAACATGGTTCGCCGCTACAAAGAAAAATTTGGTTTTGTAAGCAAAGCCCGTAAAAAAGCCGAGGTGGAAATTCTGGTCCATGGCAAAGCAGTCGTCCATGACATTTCCGCTGAAATCAAGCGCGCATGCGAGAGCATCCTGCCTCCTATTGCCGAAACGGCCATGGAAATGATTGCCGCTTTTGACCCTGAGTTTCAGGCCAAACTCCGGGAGAACATCATCGTGGCCGGCGGGGGGAGCCAAATCGCCGGGATCGCAGACTACTTGACAGAGGCGATGTCCGAGCTGGGGCCCTGCTCGATCACGTGTGTGGATGACCCTGTCTATGGAGGCTCCGACGGCGCCCTCGCCCTCGCCATGGAGATGCCGGAGCACTACTGGGAACAGTTATAAATCTTGTGATTTTGCTTGCCACCGCGACGTGCCGCGATGGGAAAACGCTCCGATGGAGGGAAATGCCTCAAGGTTGTTTTCCTCATCCGTGCGGAAACCAGCCCCCGGCTCCAGTCCAAGCACTATCAGCTGAAGCCGATAGCTTGATAACAAAGGACGACTGAAGGCGGCTTATGGGGCTATAGTAAAGTCGTCATCGCGGGCACTCTCTTCCATGTCCTGCATCGCTATGTAGTTCATAATCACCTCATCGGTGACATTGCCCGAGGATGCTGCAAAATACCCGCGTGCCCACAGATGCCGGCCCCAGAATTGTTTCGCTAATTGTCTGTTCTCGCTCAACAGCTTTCGTGACGTTTTTCCCTTCATTCGCTTCACCATATCGCTCACGGAAGTGTGTGGTGGAAAAGACACAAATACGTGCACGTGATCTTTGGAAACGTGGCCCTTCAGTATCTCTACCTCCATAGAGGTGCAAATCTCACGGATCAGATCGCGGGCCCTCATTGCCAGGTTTCCAAAGAGTACCGGCTTGCGGTACTTAGTAATCCAGACCAGATGCACTTTCAGGTCGTAGACGCTATGCGAGGTCTTACGGTAGTATTTCATGCCGCAAGCCTAATAAAGTCTTCGCCTGAAGGCGAGGGATTTTTTCCCATTCCCAGAGGGGGACATGAAACCAGTCATAGTGTTGAGCATGTTTCGTGCGGGGGTTCTTGCGGTTTATTTCTGGGTTCAGATAATCCACGATGTGGTGCAGGAAAGCCGGCGGCGGGCTTGGGGCGAGTTTGCTTGATTTCTCGACGGCGAGAATGACCGGACCTTTTTCTTGACACACTCTGTTAGACTGATATTTTGCAAACGTTAAATTTCAGAAGGGAGCCGGCCGTCACATGGCTTTTTTCTTAGAAAATCCAAAACGCACTATCTCGGAGTGTCCCGTCGTCGCGAGGCGCGGAGGGCCTTCTGAAAGCCTAAAAGCCACTCCGGGATTTTTGCGTTTAAGGGAGGGAACCATGGGGAAAAAGTTGAATGACCTGTTGGCAAAGGCCCAAGACCCAGATGAAAAATTGGCCTTTCTTGTCGCCATTTTGCCTGAGGCCAAGAAGGCCGCGGCCATTGATTTTTTGAAATCGCTTATCGAGGAGCAGGAGCAGGAGCGGGTTGACTTAGGAGATTTTTCTAAGGAGGGCGATGGAGGTGGTCTATTCATGGGGAAAGTGCCCGCCTGCGTTTTCTTGCTTCAGAGCTTGACCCCGGAGTGCCGGGAATGGATTGAGAGGAACGTGGACCATCAAGAGCCCTTCACCGGAAGCGTTCCGGTTGAGAGCCGGTTCATCGAGGACATTCTCGAAGGGCTGGAGGGCGAGGGTTTCGAGGAGGAAGTTGATTTCGAGATAATCAGATAGGGGCGCCCACCGGGTGGATGACCAGACGGGCGTTATGCCGGGGGCATAAGCTATAGAGACAAGGGCCAGAGGCCGAAAGTTGCTCCTGGACGGTCCTGGTGAGGCACAGAAGAGCGAAAACAGCACAATTCAGCACGGGCCTGGGGCCTTCACTCCGAGAAGCGGCGCCACTACTACTTGAAACTGTCTTGCGAAGAAAATGGCGCAACAATTATGAAAAAAGAAGAAGTTAAGAATCTCATTAGAGAATACTTGTCGGTGTGGAAGGAGCAGGAGGTCCTTCGGGAGGAGCTTAGGGAGCTGGAGGAACGTTATGAGACACTGGGAGACCTTCTTTATGGTTACCGTTCAAAAAGCTTTATTCATTCAGCGCTCCATTGCCTTGCGGAAATGAGTGGGGAATACGAGAAAGACCACCACTATATTGACTTTATCGCCAGCCTTGCCACAATTCTCAAGAACTTTGATGAATTTGATTCTGATCGGAGGAACTACACTCCTCAGGATTTGCAGCATTTATACGATGACAAAGTGGAATAAAAATAATCCTCGCGGGCCAGGCCACCGGGGCTGAAAGCCGGGGATCCGGTTGCCCGTGAGAAACTAAGACCCGATTTCGAAAAAGGCCGAGTTTTTTATTCCCCATGAGCTTGAAAGGTTGGACATAGGTTGGACAAATCCGGAAGCGCCCTTAAAAACCCGTTTTATAGCAGGAATTAAAACCCTTGTTATTTCAAGTGCCTGGGGCCGGGATCGAACCGGCACGAAGGGTGACCTTCGAGGGATTTTAAGTCCCTTGCGTCTACCAATTCCGCCACCCAGGCCATGGGAGAGATTTTCCTCGGATTTCCAGGACAAGTCAAGGGTAGAAGAGGCCAGCGTTCAGCGATCAGAGTCCGGAAAGATCAAGAAGGGGTTCAGCCGGCTCCTGAGGGCTGAACGCCGACCGCTACCTCAGGTAGATGGGGTTCGTGAAAATCCAGGGCCTCCAGCCGAAAAAACGCTGATGCTTGTACACCTCCACCCTGTAAACCCCGCTCTCCCTCACAAAAAAAATCGCTTCCCTTCCGCGCCACCGTTCCAGGAGCGCCCCGTCCTTGATCAAACGGATCTCCGCTTCGGACGGAGATTCTATGACAAGCTGGCCGGGCACAAAGCGGGCCTCTTCACCCATGAACAGATCAAACCCATCACTCGATGCAAAATCAAATCGAAATCCTCTGGCGGGGCTCAAGTTTTCATGGGCAATGAACAGACGGCCTTTTCGCATGGCTTCATAGATTTCCTTTTTGGCTTCCAGCGCAAAAGAGGAAAGCCTGTTCTTGAGAAAAACATGGATGGTGATGGAACCAAGGAGGTGATCGTAGGAAAAGGGCGTTAGTCTCAAGGGCCCCCACGCAAAACGAGTCCCGTGGGCGTCGGAACCTCCGACGGCGACGACGGTGCGCTTTCGGCACGCCTCATCCCAGAACGCAAGGGTCCGCCGGCTGGGCCCTTTCAGCGCCCAGGTTTTGAAGGCCAGGAAAAAAATCCCGTGAAGCAGGGTCCGCACCCTCTCCTTCCAGCGGGAAGTGAAATTCCAAATGCACACGCCGTTGTAATCCGTCGCTGAGAGGTCGTTCCACGTGTACGCTACGGATTTTTCGGCAAAGGGCATGCCTTTTTCAAAAGGATGCGCCATGAACCCAAAACCACCCTGGCGGTTCACCGCGTCAATGGTCTCCTGGGCGCCCAGGTTGTGGAATCCATCGTTTTCCTTGATGTCATAGGCGAGGTAATGGTTATAGCGGTCACCCAACTCGAGGCCGACGATCACCAGCAGCTTCCCGTAATATCCTTCCTCGTTCAGGTGCAGGGCATCCACCATGTGGGCGTGATCATTGAGACAGATAAAGTCCAGGCCGACTTCAGCCGCTTTCTCCGCGATCTCCCGGGTCGTGGCTGCTCCGTCGGAGTAAAGAGAATGAATGTGCAGGTTGCCTACATACTCGTGATCGAACATGTTGTTCTCACCGAACCGATCGATTCCCGCTCAACCTTGGAAGTTACTCCAACTCGCTCAGCGCCTTTAACCCCATGTTCATGGGTTTATAAACCGCAAAGGCGCTGAGCGCCAGCACCGCAAGAAAGGACAATACAATAAAGCTCCACTGGAGCAAGGACAGAGAATCTCCCTTCAACTCCGACATGGAAAGCATGTACACCGGCCCCGCTTCCAGCACGATGATGAGAACGAGGTAGAGAGCGCCGGTCATCATGAACATCAGCCCGCCGAATCCCGTGGAGACCTGGGCGATGTTCTGATGGCTGAATTTGGGATACAAAGCCCCTAGGCCGATCCCGAGGCCTACGATGCCCAGCACGACCATGATCATGGTCGCCGCCGACAGGAGCATCATGAAAAAAGAGACCCGCAACAGGTAATTGGTCATGAGGATCAGGGTCTCTCCCAGAAGGATCATGGGGAGAACAGAGAGAGCGAATTTCCCCCAGAGAAGCCGCTTCAGGGGGACAGGGGAAGATCGAAGGATCCAGAAGGCGCGTCCCTCGCTGCTCACCGCGGGAAAGACAAAGCGTACCGAAATCGCAGCGATGACGAAGCCCGCAAGGCCCACATTCAAAAACGCAATGTTGTCCCGCAAAAAGCCCAATGGGAGAGGACTTCTGTCCAAGGGCAGCACAGAAAAGTTGTAGAGGTAGACAACTACCAGGGCGGCCAGGAGGAGCAGCTGCGACCACTGTGTGTTGTCCCGAAAGAACGCGCGCACATCCTTCTCCGCAATGGAGGCCAGATCCTCCTTAAAAGGCTTTCTCACAACCTTCACGAGAAGATCCAGAAGCACCTTCCCTCCCCTTCTCCTCTTTGCCTCCTGGGCCTTGGAAAAGCCCTGAAAATAAATCTTCCCAGCGACCCAAACGTTGATTGCGAGTAGAGCGAGCGCCGTGGACCAGGAAAGTCCCACATTGAAGAGGCGCCCCTCCCTGCCCGATGGGCTCAGATAGGACCAGAGGCTTTCTGCGAGCCAGTGGGTGGGCAGATAGGGTGAATCGGCCGCTTTCAAGGCGTTCATGTATTGCAGGATGCTGAAAAACGCTTCAGGGTTCACCAGCCTCTCAGGCCGCAGAAAACGGAACAGGAGATAGAGAACGGCAATCAGAAAGACGCTCAGCAGCGCGACGATGTCTCTTGTTCTTTGAGCCGGGAAGATGCTCACGAGAATCATGGCGATAAGGATGCCCAGGCCGGCTGCAATGAGGCCCGTGGCGGGGCCCATGTGGAGCAGCGTCAAATAGAAAGCGGCCCCGGGGCGGTAGACATAGGCATAGGCCATGATCACGGGAAGACCGAAGACCATGACCATCCAACTGCTGTCGATGATCGTGTAAACGGCGCGGCTCAGAAAGATCTCCACCAGGGAAGAGGGAGAGGAGTGGCACAATTCAAGGTCGGAAGAGAGGTACAGGTTGGAAAGGGCGGTAACGACATGGCTGAAGATGAGCAGGGAAAAGAAGGTGAGCAGCACCATGCCCAAAAGATACCGCGCCAGCAGATCGCCGATCACGTCCACGGACTGGAAGTGGGAGAGAACCCGGCAGGATAAAACAAAGAGGGCCCCCCAGAACAAAACTGCGATGAACGCGATGATCGAAGGCTTTTTCCAGCGTTTGCCGCCGGGCCTGATGAAGGTGTTCTTGATGCCCACCACTCGCGGACTAAGAAGCAGAGAGAGGTTCCCCATGGGCGATACTCTTTCCTTCCGTGAGCTTCAGGAAAATTTTCTCCAGGGTGCCTTCCACGCCGGCCATTCTTCCAAGGTCTTCCGCACTTCCCCGGGCGATAAGTTTCCCCGCTTGGATGATGCCGATTTCGCGGCACACTTCCTGCGCCACATCCAGAGAATGGGTGGACATGAAGATCGTGGTCCCCTTGCGAGCCTCCTCCCTGAATACCTCCTTCACGAGTTTTGCCCCCCGGGGGTCCAGGCCGACCATGGGTTCGTCCACGATGAGCACCTTGGGCCCGTGGATTAATGCGGCGCTCATGACCAATCGTTGTTTCATTCCGTGGGAGTAGCTTTCGATGAGTTCATCGCTCCAGTGAAGGAGATCGAAAAGGTTCAGCACTTTCTCGATCTGCGAGTCCAGGGATCGGCCTCCATCCATGCCATAAAGACCGCCGATGAAACGGAGAAATTCCGTCGCAGTCAGCTTTTCATACAGGAACGGGCGGTCCGGAATAAAACCGATTCGTCTTTTTGCCATGGCGGGATCTTTCGAAAGATCGATACCGTCGATCAAAATCCGCCCTGAAGTGGGTTGCATAATCCCGGCCGTCATCTTGACGGTCGTTGTTTTGCCCGCACCGTTGGGCCCGAGGAACCCGAAAATCGTCCCCTCCCCGATCTCGAGGCTGAGACGATCCACCGCACGGAGGGATTTGAAGACTTTCGTGACATCGATGAGTTCAATCATAGCGAAATTCGATAACCTTTATGCGCAAAGCATCCACAAGGCGAACAATCTCCACCTGCCTGCTCAAATCTCCCTCCGCCCACTTGATGTGGCTTGCATCCGCAGGCATCTGGTTCATGATCGGGTCCATGGCAATCCACTCGCCCAGCCAGGCCTCGGTCCACGCATGGTAGTAAAACCTGTCGCGGCTGTAGACCAGTCCAATACCCAGGCGAGCAGGAATCCCTGCGGCCCGGAGCAACGCGGTCAAGAGCACCGCGTGCTCATTGCAATCCCCAACCCGTGTGTCCAGGACTTCAAGCGCGCTGGGAACCGAGAGAACCGGCTTCTTTTCGATGTTGCGGTAAACCCAGTCCAGAAGTTTCCCGGCCGCGGAAAGAGGGTCGTTTGTGTCTCCCACGATCCGGCGCGCCGCATCCTTGATTCGGGGATCGTCGCTTTCCACGTTGAAATCAGGCGCCCTGTAGGCGGCCACATCCTCCGGAACCTCATGAATCGGAAGAGGCGGAAGACTTTTTGAGGGCAAATCCTCCTTCGTGATCTCGAGCGTGCTCCCTTCCATGCGCTGCCGCGTCTCATTCAAATAGGGGCCCATGAAATCCACTCCTTCGAGCTCGAGTTTCAGGTAGACAAGATTTTCAGGATTCGGAATGTAGCGATCCGCCTTTACGGCGAACATCTCGTAAAGATCGTCACCCTCCTCCCCATCCATTACCCTCGGAGCCATGGAGGCGCTTGACCTCAGGGTCGTGAGGCCCATGAAACCTTCCTCTTTGAGAGTCCTTCCCTGTTCATCCACCCAGAAAGTGAGCGTTTTCCCCCACAGCTCGCTTTCGAGCCGGAAAACCGGATAGGAAATTCCGTGCACCGTTAGATTCTCCTTTCCAGCAACCTTGATCAGGACGCTTCTCCGGGAGAGGGTCGTGGGGTCAAAGAGGGAGAGATGATACTCCTCTCCCGCCAAAAGCGGACGCGATCTAAAGAAGAGTGGCAGGCTCGAAGCCAGCGTGGGGGCCTCGTCTACGGGCATTCTCTTAACCTGCCGAGCGCCGTGTCTCTCATCGGTTATCAGCAAGGCCCCGTCCTCCACCTTCCCGGAAATCTCGTATCGAACGACCCCTGAGGTCATCATCGTCTTGAAACTCTCCAGGCGGAGCGAACGATCCAGGCGGGCCTGATTGGTGGCATAGAGACTGCGTCCGAGTCCCATAAGATGAAGTTTGAGAAAAAGCTCTTCCTGGAGGGAGTATCCCTCCCCATGGGTCCTGAGCATGCTCACCGCATATCCCACTTTCCGACCTTTCAGGAATATCTCCTTCCACTCCCGCTCATCCCCTTCGAGATCCACCAACCCGTTTCCTGTCTCTTGCTTCACGGGATTTTCAGGGAAATGCACCTTCCTTATCAGAAGGCCCATCATGACCAGCCAAAGCCCCACCACGGACAGTCCTGCGAGTCGAACCATCTTTCTGAACCGCTTCCGCTTATTGACAGGCATGGCTTGATATTTCGACTCGATGGTCGTGACAGGGCTCGGGATCATGGAAGGATTTGCAGGTTCTCATGACAGGGGATAGCCAAGGCGATCCAAGAGCAGCCGGGCATTGGATTGAAGCCTGGCAAAGGCATCGGGTGGGAGTCCCGCTCCCTGGACCACTCTCGGAGCCAGGGTTTCAGTTAGAAAGTCCCCCGGTGCATGGCCGTCTGAATTCAGAATTAGGGATGCGCCGGTTTCAAGGGCAAGTCTTGCCACGTGCCCATTGGTGAGGCTGTGCCCTTTCCTCGCTGTGATCTCGAGCAAGATCCCTTTTCTGGAAGCCAGTCGAGCTTCATCGAGACCGAGAAGCCCGGGGTGGGCGATAATGTCGGCCCCTGCATCCAGTCCCGCCCGATTGGTGCCCGGGGCAACGGGCTCCACAATGGTTTCGCCGTGAATCACCACCAGCTTGGCGCCGAGATCCCTCGACCTCTTCACAAGTGCGGCAATCAGTTCGGGGGGGACATGGGTGAGTTCGACACCGGGGACGACCCTGACATGTTGAGCTTTGTTGAGATCCTCGGCGACGCGGACCATGCTCGGCACAAGATGATCCAGGTTGGAGGAGTCCGCATGGTCGGTGATCCCTATGGCTGCATACCCTGCCTCCCCCGCCCTTCGCACAAGTTCGGAGGGAACCAACACACCGTCGCTGAAAAAGGTATGCGTATGGAGATCAATAATCATCTCACATCTTGTATTTGCCAAAATCTTCGGGATTGAGCTTTTCGAGGATCTCTTGCCATTTTCTTCCCTGTTCCGATTTGTCTTCCGGCTCCGCTTTCAGGTCGATCTGCGCCGATTTGCTGATCACTTCTTCCGCCACAAATATGGGCGCTTTCATTCTCAGGGATATGGCCAGGGCATCGCTCGGCCTGGCGTCGATGGACAACTCCTTCCCTTCGTGCGTCACATGGATCAAGGCAAAGTACGTATTGTTCTTCAGATCGCACACCTCCACCTTGTTCACTTTGACGTCCACCATGGACATGATATTTCTGAGAAGATCGTGGGTCATGGGACGCGAGAATTTGATGCCTTCCAGTTCGCTTGCGATCGCGGTCGCCTCCAAAAGTCCGATCCAGATCGGCAGCGTCCTTTCCCCTTGGATCTCCTTGAGAATCACGATAGGGCTGTTGGTCAGAGGATCCACGGTTAATCCTGCAATGACCATGGGCGTGAGCATTTCGTCCTCCCTCACTTTTTGTGTCCATCTTAGAAAGAATCTTCCAGGTTTGTCAACAGAACTTTGAGAGCGCTGGGAAAAGCTCGCCTCCATCCAGAAGGGATTCAACGAGGCTCGAAGACTTGCAGGAGACAAATAACTTGATTTGGAGGTCGAATCCAATTAACTATAGGCCCACGCAAACAAGGGGTGATACCTTGGACACCTTCGGAAACAGGATTCACTATCCCTACGCGCTGGATTTCAGACCCCGTTTCTTGCTGGGCTGGCTTCTCTACCGCCTCTTCAAGCGCACGGAGCTGAACGAAAGCGCCAAAGAAATCCTGAAAAAAATGCACCAGGAAGGGACGGTGGTTTTTGCCCTGAAGTATAGAAGCAAGCTCGACTACCTGCTGAATCACTACCACTTCAGACTCAAGCGTTTGCCCCACCCAAAAATTGCTTTTGATCTCAATCTTTCACTGCTGCTGCCGGTCACGCAATTTGCGCGGGTCGCTTTTACCTACCTCGCCTTTTTGTACCGACATCGCCGGTTCCCCAGTCCCTACCAGACCGGCTTTTACCGCAAAGCCGTCCGGGACGGAGACACCTCCATCATCTTTCTCATCGATCCGAAACGTTTTATCCGACGGTTCGTGCATGAAGAAAAGGATCACCTTCAGTTCCTCCTGGAAACCCAGAGGGACATGGAGCGCCCCATTTTTCTGGTCCCCCAGCTCGTGCTCTTCGAGAAAGGCCCTGAAAAGGACACCACGGATCTCAAGGACATTCTTTTCGGCTACAAGGATTATGCAGGCGTAATCAGAAAAACCGTCCTATTCTTCAGGCATCGCCGAAAAGCCTATGTCGATTTCGGCCCGGCCGTCAATCTCAAGGAGTACCTTCAGGAGCAACCCGAGGAACGTCCCCTTCATGAGATGGCCCTGGAGATCAAGGAAACGCTCATCGAGAGCATCGACCAGCAGAAAAGAGTCGTCCTGGGCCCCATCATGAAATCCAGGGAACAGATCAAAGAGATTGTTCTGATGGACAGGAAGGTCAGCGAGAAAATCGCAGCCGTCGCTTCCTCGGAGGGGAAAGATCTCTGGGAGGTAAGAAAGCGCGCAGGCCAATACTTCGACGAAATCGCAGCGGACTTCAATATCACCTATGTGCACCTATTTGACATGGTGCTGAAACGGCTCTGGAAGAGAATTTTCGAAGGCATAGACGTGGAGGCCTCCACCCTGGCAACCGTGAGGGAGTGGGCGAGAAAAGGCCCTCTCATCTACGTCCCTTCCCACAAGAGCCATATTGATTATCTCGTCCTCAACCATGTGCTTCACGCCAACCACATGCACATCCCGAGGATCGCCGCGGGCAGCAACCTCACTTTTTGGCCGGCGGGGTACATTTTCAGGAAGAGCGGCGCGTTCTTCATCCGCCGCTCCTTCAATCAGCCCAGGCTCTACGTGGAGGTTTTCAGCCGTTACATCAAAGCCCTTCTGCAAGAGGGGCATCCCATCGAGTTCTTCATTGAGGGGGGGCGAAGCAGAAACGGAAAGCTGGTGCTTCCAAAGACCGGCTTTGTGTCCATTCTTCTCCACGCCCACAAAGAAGGATACTGCAAGGATCTTGTTTTTGTGCCGGCCTCCATCGTCTATGATCGCATTCTGGAGGAAAAGTCCTACATCAAAGAAATCAAAGGAGGGTCCAAAGAAAGTGAAAGCCTCAAGCAGGTCATCGGAGCGAGAAGCATTCTCAAAAGAAAGTACGGCAAGGTGTACCTGCGTTTTGCCCAGCCCGTATCGCTGAATGAATACCTGGCGCGCTCAGGCAAATCCATGGCTGAGACAACTAGGAGGTTTTCCTTTGAAATCGCCAAAGCCATCAATGAGGTCACCCTGGTGACTCCCCTCTCCCTCGTGGCTACGGTGATTTTGGCCTATCACCGGCGAGGATTTCTTTACTCCGAGCTTCTGGAGACCGTGGAAATCCTGGCAGGCGTTTTGAAAGGGACCAAAGCCCCTCTTGCCGCCAGCCTGGATGACCTGCCCAGAGCGGTGCAGGAAACCCTGTCCCTGCTGATCTCGTGGAAAATCGTGGAGGTTTTGGAGGAGGCCGATTTCGAAGAGGAACCCTTTTATTTTGTGGAGGACGAAAAAAAACTGGAGCTTGAGTACTACAAGAACAACATCATCCATTTCTTTCTCCCCAACGCCCTCGTGGCTACCTCCCTGCTGGCCGGGAGGGAGGAAGTCAAGAGCTGGGATATCCTGGTGGGAGACTGTGATTTCATGAGGAACCTCTTGAGGAATGAGTTCTTTTTCAATGGAAGCGACGCCCTCAAGCAAAGCCTTGTCCCTGCCATAGATTTCTTTCTTGAAGCTTCATTCATCACGCAAGCTGATGGAAACGACGGTTTCAAGATTTCGAGGTTCGGTTTCGACAAGCTACCCATCTGGTCGGGCATCCTCAAGACGTATCTTGAGTCCTACTGGATCGCGGCAAGGGCTCTCGGCCAAAGGAAGAATGCAGAATTGAAAGAAGAGGCGGTCCTGAAAAAAGTGGATTACCTCGGCAGGCGTTTCTACAAGCTCGGCATCGTAGAACACGTCGAGGCGGTTTCCCGCCTCAACTTCACCAACGCCCTCGCTTTCATCCACAAGGAAGTCCTGAATCGAAAAGATCTTGAGCGCGATCCCGAGCTCCCCTTCGAAAAGCTCTCACAGATCAGTCAACGAATCTACGAGTTCACCCACCACGGTCTGTGAAAACCGGCGCGCCGGGTTTCACAGGTCATACGAATTGAAACTCCACCTCTTTTAACTTCGCATGGGCGGCGGCAAGTCTGGCGATAGGAACACGCAAGGGAGAACAGGAGACGTAGCTGAGCTTGATGTGGTGGCAGAACCGGATGGCGTCCGGGTGGCCCCCATGTTCGCCGCAGATTCCCACTTTGATATCCGGCCGCGTTTTCCTGGCCCATTCGACCGTAATCAGCATGAGCCGGCCCACGCCTTTGATATCCAGGATTTCAAAGGGATTGTGCTGCAAAATTTCCCGTTCGTTGTACAGGGGCAGGAACTTGTTTTCAGCATCTTCCCGAGAAAAGGAGAAGGTGGCCTGGGTAAGATCGTTGGTGCCGAAGGACATGAACTCGGCCATTTCCGCCAGGCGCCCCGCGCGCATGCAGGCCCTCACCACTTCGATCATCGTCCCGAACTCGTATGGGACCTTGACGCCGAATTTCTTCTCCACCTCCTTGTGAATCTGCACCACGTGTTTGTGGACAAACACCAATTCCTGAAGTGTGCAGACTTGAGGAACCATAATCTCGGGCAGAACCGGGATGTTCTCCTTCACGCACTCCGCCGCCGCTTCCATGATGGCTCGAATCTGCATCGCGTAGATCTCGGGATAGGTGATCCCCAGGCGCACCCCTCGATGCCCAAGCATGGGGTTCGTTTCCGCCAGGGAGCGGACCTTTTGCAGCATGTTCTCCTTGGCTGTAATGAGATTCTCTGCAAGGTGCTTGTTCCTGAGCTCTTCGAGTCCGTGGGTGATGGTTTCAAGATTGGCTGCATACTTGTTGTGAAGTTGCGGGTCCAGGAGCTTGAGCGTATCCGGAAGCGCCCCCATGAGTTCTACGGTCCTGACGAGTTCCTTGAGGTTGTTGATCTCGGCCACCAGTTCGGCGTCGGCAGGCAGGAACTCATGGATGGGGGGATCGAGAAGACGGATGGTGGAGGGGAGACCATCCATGATCCTGAAGATCTCTTTGAAATCTTCCCGCTGGAACGGCAGGAGTCTTTTGAGGCTTTTTTCTCTTTCCTCGCCGCTTTCGGCAAGAATCATTTCCTGGACAATGGGCAACCGCTCCGGTTGATTGAACATTCTCTCCGTGCGACACAGGCCTATGCCGACAGCGCCGTATTTCCTCGCCTTGGTCACGCTTTCGGGTGTGTCCGCATTGGCCATGACCTTGAGCTCCGCCATGTCGTCCGCCCATTCCAGCAAAACCAGGAGATCTTCCACAAACTCGGGCTCGATGGTGGGCACGACACCAAGAAACACGTTGCCGGTGGTTCCGTCGATGGTGATCATGTCTCCTTCTCGCAGCGTCACACCTGAAATCATGGCTTCCTTGCTCATGTCATTGATGTGGATGGCCTCGCATCCTGAGACGCAGGGCTTGCCCATGCTTCTTGCGACCACGGCTGCGTGTGAAGTTTTTCCGCCCCGGCTGGTGAGGATGCCTTGGGATGCAAAAAACCCGTGGATGTCGTCTGGTTTTGTCTCTTCCCGCACAAGGATGACCTTTTCTCCGAGCTTGGCCTTGCTTTCCGCCCGGTCGGCGTCGAAAACAATCTTTCCCGAAGCGGCCCCGGGCGATGCCGGCAGCCCCTGGGCAAGGACTTTCACCTTGGCCCGGGGGTCCAGTCTTGGATGAAGGAGCTGATCCAGCATCTCCGGCTGTATCCTTAGAATCGCCTGCTCCTCGCTGATGAGCCCTTCGTTCACCATGTCGATGGAGGTTTTGATGAAGGCGGCGGCATTCATTTTGCCGTTTCGGGTCTGGAGGCAAAAAAGCTTTCCCTTTTCAATGGTGAACTCGAAGTCCTGCACTTCACGGTAATGTTTTTCCAAGGTGTGTCGCAATTTCTCGAGCTGCTTGTACACCTCGGGCATGTCTCTGCGCATTTCACTGATCGGCTTGGGCGTTCTTATCCCGGCGACCACGTCCTCCCCCTGAGCATTGATCATGTACTCCCCGTAAAGCCTGTTCTCCCCCGTGCCGGGATTTCTCGTAAATGCAACGCCCGTGGCGCTGTCGTCGCCCAGGTTGCCGAACACCATGGTGCAGACGTTGACCGCGGTGCCGTTCGCCATTTCAGGCGTGATTTGAAATTCTCTCCTGTAGTCCACAGCCCTTTTCCCCATCCAGGACCTGAAAACCGCCTCAACCGCGATTTCCAGTTGAAGATAGGGGTCCTCCGGAAAAGGCTTCTTGGTTTTTTTGTGCACGACTTCGAGGAACTTCTCGCAGACTTCCTTGAGCGCAGCAGCACTCAATTGCAAATCATCTTTAGCTTTATGTTTTTCTTTTATGCCCTTGAAAATAGGATCGAAATCTTCATCTTTCATGCTAAGGCCCACAGAACCGAAAAGCTGAATGAGTCGGCGATAGGCATCATAGGCAAAACGTTCGTTCCTGCTCATTTTGATCAAGCCGCCCAGGGTGGCCTGATTCAGGCCCAGGTTCAGGATCGTATCCATCATACCCGGCATGGACATGGCCGCGCCTGAACGAACCGACACCAGAAGGGGCCGTTCCGGGTCGCCGAAGCCCTTCCCTGTCTTTTTCTCAAGATCCCTCATAGCGGTTTTCGTTTCGTCCATAAGGGATGGATTCAGCCCCTTTTTGTTCTGGCCGAGGTAGGCCAGACACGCTTCCGTAGAAATGACGAAGCCGGGGGGCACAGGCAGTCCAATATGGGTCATGCCGCACAGATTGGCGCCTTTGCCGCCGAGCAATTTCTTATTTTTGCTGTCCCCTTCTTCAAAGGAAAAGACAAACTTGCTAGGGTTTCCCATGGGTTCCTCCTCGATCCTTTCTTTTTGCATATTCGAATAAATAGGCAAGCGCGAGCAAAGCCGCGGCCAGTGCTGTTATGCGGAGCGTCGTGGCGCCTGGAAAAAAGACGCGGCCAATGACAAACGCGAATGCTGCGGCCAGGAGCGATCTTGCCAAAAAAAGAGATAGTCCCCGCATGCTGCCCTTTGTGGAATCCTCCAAAGCGGATTTCATCAATGTTTCTTGAACTCAACCACCTTCGACGGTTTTCCCGCGCCTCTTGACCTCGTTGCGGGTTCAACAGGGCCGGGTTCCCGCCTCGAAACAGCGCCACTTTCCACCCGTTCAAGTTTCATGGCCTTGCCGCCCATCGTGAAACTTTCCCCATGGATGTATTCCTCACGGAGAATCCAGGTGACGTCCTGGGAAGGAATCGTCAGAACGGTCAAGGATACCTGAAACCAGTCTTTTTTC
>JAWOJI010000151.1:0-18116 GCA_046481735.1 Desulfatiglandales bacterium
TTTTCTGGTTTCGAAGAGCGAAGGAGCGCCCGTCCAAGGCCCTGGATACCGCCAGAATCCCGTCCAGATGATCATGCTCGTGCTGAAGGAGTTCTGACAGGTCATCCGTCAAGGTCATGACTCTCTCATTCCAGTCAAGATCCATGAAACGGACGGTGCATGCCTTATGCCTTTGAACCTTGACGAGAAGCTCGGGAAAGCACATGCAGTCATCCCAAACCTCGATCATCTCACGACTCATGTTCTCCAGGCGGGGGTTGATGAAAACAACGGGCTCGGGAAGAAACATATACACGAGCCGCTTCATAAAGCCGATCTGGGGGGCCGCAATGGCTCGGCCCCCGCCGAAGCGCTTCCTGAAATCCAGAAGCGTGTCATGCAGGTCTTCAGCTGCAGCGCGAACTTCGTTCAGGCCGTTCTTGGCAACGGCTTCGGAGATATCATAGAGCCTCGGGTTTCCGAGCAGCAGGATTTCCTTAATTGCCATATCCCATGCCTCAAAGAATTCGCGATAACGGCAGGGGTGAAATGCAGTTCAGTCCTGCCATGGGCGGAACAGAGCCCCGAAAGGACGTTGCATCGAATCCCTTCCGGCGGATTTCACTTCGTCTCCGGCTTGATGCAAACGATCTGAGCGATTGCCCTCCTGGGGCGATACTTGAATCCCTCGAAGTGGTGGATGACCGTCCACTCTTTGAACCATTCCAGGAGCTCCCCGGAATTGAGAAGATGATCCGGGTTTTGCGGTTTTCCAAACCGAGACTGTTCCGCGGTGAACGTTTCATAGAAAAGCACGCCTCCCCTGACCAACGCCTTCTTGATACAGGGCATGAGAGGCCGGTGCAAGTAACGAAATACCACGATGACGCCGTAACCCTCAGGACGCAGGGGATTGTCGTTCCCTGTTTCGAGGTCCACATGCCAGATCGTCACCTCTCCTTGTAAGCGCTTTGCCGCGAGTTCGGCCTTTCTCAGCGCAGATTCCGAAAGGTCTGCAAGAATCACGGTCCAGCCTTTTTCTGCGGCAGAAAGACCGTTGTGCCCGTCTCCGCAAGCCAGGTCCAGAACCGGTCCTTTTCGTGCGCCCTCCACCAGGAAATCCCAGTGGTCCAGAAGCAGGTCGTCAGGAGCCACCGCCGGCCTTGCCTTTCCTGATTTCGAGTGCCGGGGCGCGGATGATTTTCAAAGCTTCCTCCACATGAGGCCGGGATCCATCCAAATGAGTGACGGCCCTGCCGCGATAATGCCGGCCTGCCTCTATCCTATTTTCTTGGCCGTCATGCTCTCGATTTCGACCTTGATGATCAGGGCCTTGCGAACCCCTTTTTCCGTATAAGTGCAAGGGCCCTTCGCACCGTAATGCGCCATGATCGCATCAAGGGCATTTTTTTTTGATTCCGGGTCATCCAGAAGGAGCGCCCTGCCGAAGCCTACGACGCTTTGCCCCTTCATGCCCCATTCGCAGGGGGTCTCCGAAAGAACCAGTTCATGATCGGTGTCGCACTCAAAACACACACGGTTGTTTATTCGGAGCATGTCCAGCTTCATCCCCTCCCTTGCACAGTGAAAATAAAGGGATCCATCCATGTATCCAAAGCACAGGGGCAGAACGTAAGGCTGATCATGGGCGGACATGGCAAGCCGACACACCAGGGCGTGCTCGATGATGCTTTCCATTGCCGCCTTTTCCTTGATTTCCTTCTCTTTCCTTCTCATTTCAGATCCTCTTCCAGCGCCTTTCTGAGAGCCGCTTTTGCAAGCAGGCGCGTGGAATCCAGGGTGGGAAGCGGGGCGTCTTGCGGATTCACGATCCGATATGTTTCACCATGAGCCGACCTTCCTTTTTTGAAATCCGTCCCGGCGGAATTCACTCAAAAGTATTCCTTGATTTCCGTAGCCGACGCGGTGAGGGTGAAAAGAAGCTTCTTTGCCTCGAAGCCGAGAAGGCCGATCCGATCCGCATAGTGCAGGGTGATCGTGACCTTCCCCCCCGGGTCTTTGTCGACGATGAAATCCTCTTCGGAGAACTTGCGGCCCTCCTGGCGCATCTTCTTGGCAAGAAAGGCCAGAGTCTCGTCCTCGCTGCGTTTGGTCCCGTAAATGGCAGCGGCGTCCATGTCTCTTTGGATCCAATACTTGTTCCAGTAAGGCCGCACCGTGCTGTAGGCGCCGAGGACAAGGGCAATCAAAAGAGCGTAAGAAAAGAGGGTTTTTATCGCTTGCATGGGGGGACCCACCGGCTTCCATTGGAATTGGGAGTAAGATCAACACAAATGAAGCGAAAAATCAAGAGGGAGCCGGCAATAGGGGAAACGGGTCGATCCGGATAGGCGAGAAAATGCCCCTGGATGAAATAGGAGCAACATCCAGGGGCTAAAGAAAGGAGGTTGATCGAATGATGATTTCAAAATACCACGCGGCACGGTGTTTGTCAAGGATTACCGGGATCGGCCCTGATTCACCATCAAGACATCAGCAAAGTTCACTGGTTCGGCCTTCTCAGGAACAGGGATGCTATCATTCCCAAAATAGAGGCGCCGCCGGCCAAAAGGAAAGGGTAGGTGAACGATCCGCTTGAGACGGCAAGTTTCCCTCCGATCCATGGTCCAATGACCTGGCCGATTCCAAAGAAAAGAGTAATGAAGCCCAGTCCGGCGGGAGCAAGGCGGGGTCCGACGAAATCCCCTGCGGCCGCGGCCATGATGGTTGGAATGCTCCATGCGGTCATTCCGAAAATGGCGGCGGAGAGGTAAAATCCGAATTCCACCTTGATCAAGGCATAGGAAATGTAGGACAGGGCGAGGACCAGGTACGCCAGAGCGGCGCCGCGGCTGCGACCGAGGCGGTCCGAGATGCCTCCCCAGATCACGCCGCAAAAAACGCTCAAACCTCCTACCATGGCCCATAGTCCTCCAGCATAAGCCTTGCTGAAACCCATCTCCTTTTCCAGGTAGGCGGCGAAGAAGGTCATGTAAATGATGTAAGAGAAACCATAAAAGAAGTAAACCAGGCCCAGGTACCAGACTTTTCCCATTCGATACACGGCCGACCACTGAAGCGCCGACACTTTGGATCCTGCGGGCGTGGCGGGTGGGATCTCTTTTTGGGAGACCCCGACAGGCAGGAGGCCTTTTTCATCGGGTCTGCTTCGGATGAGTGAGCAGACAACGCCGGCAATCAGGATCGCGATTGCTCCCAGGACGTACCAGGCGTAGCGCCACCCTTCGATGCCGTAGGCGGAAACAATGGGAGGCACCAGGAGTCCCGAGATTAAGGTCCCTGCGCCGATCCCCCCAGACACAATTCCAGTGGCGAAGCCCCTTCTCTTCATGGCGAACCATGCAGAACCCAGGGCCATGGCCGGGATGTAGGATGCTGCATTGCCGACGCCCGTCAGGAAGCGCATCGTGAGGGCGTAGCCAAAGGACTGGGCAAGGCCGGTAAGCATCAGCGTGATTCCGAGGAGAACAAGAGCCAGAGTAATGACGATTCTTGTCCCAAAGCGAGCTGCAAGGAGACCTCCGATAAGGGCCATGATCAGATATCCTGCCAAGTTGCCGCTTGCCAGGAGCCCAAGCTGTTCGTAGTCGAGCTTGAGGCCGTCTTTCATGGCCGGCAGAATAATCGTGTAGGCCATGCGCCCAAAGCCATGGGCCGCAATGGTCGTAAGAAGCCCCATGAAGATGACGACCCATCCGTAATGAATTTTGCCGCTCTTCATTGCTCGTTCCTTTCCTGAATACCGAGACCCTCGGATTTCAGAAGATTCAGATGCCGAAGCATAGAAGATGAAAGTGTGGTTGTCAATTTCCAGCAGACACTATGCGCCGACATTAGGAAGTCCGGCAAATCAGGCCCTTGAGGTAAGCGCCCTCCGGAAAATGAAGCGCTGTCGGGTGATCGGGGGCCTGAGACAGAACGCCGATGATTTGAGCATTCCGGCCTGCGTCAAGTGCAGCGCTTGCAACGATCATCTGAAAGAGGTTCGGAGACACGAGGCTGGAACAGGAAAAGGTGAAGAGAAAGCCTCCCGGCTTGAGAAGCTTGAAAGCAAGCAGGTTGATGTCCTTGTAGCCCCTGCTGCCGCGGCTCAACCGGCTCTGGGATTCAACGAATTTGGGAGGATCGAGCACGATCAGATCAAAGCTGCGACGCCTGTCCCGGAAATCCCGGAGGACTTGGAACACATCTCCTTCGATGTTTTCCGAGCGGCTCTCTTCGATCCCGTTCAGCTCCCTGTTCCGATCCGCAAGGTCGATCACTGCGGTTGAGGAATCGACATTCGTCACCCTGCCGGCTCCTGCCACGAGGCCATGAATGCCGAATCCCCCGGTGTAGGAAAAGGCGTTCAGTATTTCTGCTCCCCGGGCATACCCGGCCAGCATTTCCCGGTTGTTGCGTTGATCCAAGTAGAATCCTGTTTTTTGGCCGTGCTCGATACTGACGAGGAACCGGCAGGAGCTTTCCTGAATCGTGAGCAAGGCGGGAGGAGGTTCACCCCAGAGGAGACCGCTGCGAGGTTCAAGCCCTTCCTTCAATCGCACATCCACGTCTGATCTTTCATAAATGCCAAGAGGGGAGAGGATTTCGACTAACAGGGAC
Organism: Desulfatiglandales bacterium; assembly: GCA_046481735.1. Taxonomy (GTDB): domain Bacteria; phylum Desulfobacterota; class DSM-4660; order Desulfatiglandales; family HGW-15; genus JAFGDM01. The sequence continues at coordinate 4,603 of JAWOJI010000151.1, forward strand.
ACGATTTCTCTTCGATGGAGTTCAGCCCCGGCACTCAGAAACTGGCAGACCAGATATCCCGCGTACGTATCCACAATCACCCCGGGAAGCCCGTCAGATTCAGAGTTCACGAGCCTGCATGCGCCATCGGCGACTTTCAAGCAGGGGATGCGGAAATTGATCGCTCGCTGCAGCCTTGAGCGAAAGAATTCCACGACATCGTCTTCGTCTGGATCGAAGGTCCAGGCCCTCAAGGCAATTTGGGAAGAAGGGGAATACGCTGCCCGGCAAAGAAATCCCCTTTGATGGGAGAGAACCTCAACGGTCTCGCCGGGCGCGGGATCTCCTTCCACTTTATCAACTGCGCCTGAAAACACCCAGGGGTGGCGGCGCAGCAGAGACCTCTCGCGTCCGGATTTGAGTATCACCACAGCCATGGGAGGAAAGGTACACGGCGCCCAGTCCACTGTGCAAGGGAAAAAAGCCGCTTCTCAGCGCAAGATTTGCGCCTCCTGAAGCAGTCTGCGGATGGATTCCTTCCCTTCAGGCCCAACCGGTTGAAGGGGAGGGCAGAGGTCACCGCCCGCGTAACCCAAGAGGTCCATGGCATGCTTGATGCCTGGAACCCCGTACCCTCCAACGATTTTCTGGTTCACCGTGAGGACTCGCCTCTGGATGTCTCCTGCGCCGGCATAGTCCCCCTTCTTTGCCAGATTGAAAATTTCCACGGTTTCTCCAGGCGCCATGTTCGAGAGGGCAAGGATGCCGCCCTTGGCGCCCAAGATCAGGGCCGGGAGCAGGAGGGAACCGTGCCCCTGGAGGAGGCTGAACCCCGGAGGCGCGGCTTTCAGGACTTCACTCACAAAAGAAAGGTTGCCCGACGAGTCTTTCAACCCGGCGATGTTCGAGTGGTCTGCCAAGGCGAGCACGGTTTGAAGCGGCAGGTCAAGGCCGGTGAATTTGGGGACGGTGTACATGATGATCGGGATCTTGGATCGGTCGGCAACGGTGCGATAATAGGTCTCCAGAACCTGGGCCGTCATCTGGGGCTTGTAGTAAAACGGGGTGACCACCAGGCCGCAGTCTGCTCCGGCGGCTGCAGCTTGGTTGACGAACTCGACCGTCCCTTGGGTGGAAGCGGCGCCGGCCCCTGCTATGACCATGCGTCCTGCTGCAGCAGAGGAGCGGACGGTTTCAACGGCTTTGAGACCCTCCCTTTCGGACATCATGATGCCCTCTCCCGTAGAGCCCAGAACGACGTAGCCGGCCAGGTCGAAGGCATTGTATTTCTCGATGTTGGACCTCAGTTTTGAAAACGAAACACCGCCCTCGTCAAAGGGCGTTGTGAGAGCCGGGAAAATACCTGAAAGGCTTTGCGTCATCTTTTCGTAACACCTCCTTGCGTTTTCCTGAATTTTGTAGTCCTTTGGCACTGATTGGCTTCAAATGGCACCGTATAGTCTGATATATTCACTGTGAAGTCCAGAAGGAAAGGTCGGAGAAGAGCGGTTTCCATGAAACGTGTGCAGTTCCGGATTCCGGGCATTGTCGGAACCATTCTCAAGCGCATCCAAGGGGCTGGGTTTGAAGCCTATGTTGTGGGCGGCGCGGTCAGAGACATGGTGATGGGGAGAACTCCATCGGATTGGGACATTGTCACGTCGGCTTCCGCCGAGAAAGTGGAAGGTCTTTTTCCACACCTGACCCGGTTTTCGCTCCAGCACGGCACGATTAGCCTGGTGAGCGAAGGAAAGCATTATGAGGTGAGCGCTTTTCGTGGGCGCTCTCCCACGATTGAGCACGACCTGGCCCATCGGGACTTCACCGTGAATGCCATGGCCTGGGATCCGGATGAGAAGAGATTGATCGACCCCTGGGGAGGAACCCGGGATGTGAAGCGGCGGCTGGTTAGAGCCGTCGGCGCCCCGGAGGACCGGTTTCGGGAAGACCCCCTTCGCATCCTGAGAGCGGTTAGGATTGCCTGCGAGCTTGACTTCAGAATCGAGGGGAAAACCCGCGATGCCCTGTCCACGATGGCCCCCTCGCTCGCAGGTGTTGCCGGGGAGAGGGTCAGGGACGAAGTGACGCGGATTCTCCTGAGTGAAAGACCCTCCCGGGGGCTCCGTGACCTGGTTCGGACCGGTCTTCTCGATCAAATCGCCCCTGAGCTTGTGGAAGGTCGGAGGAAGGGAAGAAGAATGGTTCACCGGGGCTTTCTTGAAACGGTAGACCGGGTGGACCCGGATCCGGTTCTGCGGCTTGCCGCCCTTTTTCACCGTGTCGGTGAAGACAAGAAGGAGCAAGAGAAGCAGAGTGCAGGCATCACGGAAGTGGTCATGGGGAGATTGAAATTCAGCGGGCGGATGATCTCTGACGTGACACACCTGGTGATGCATCACGGCGACGTGATACATTATGACCCTTCGTGGGACGATGGTGCTGTTCGACGGCTGGTGAGAAGGGTGGGTCTTGAGCGATTGGACCATTTTTTTTCTCTCTGCCGGGCGGTCCTGGAATCGCAGGGAAAAGACACAGGCCTTCTTTCCGATCTGGAAGAGAGAGTGCGGTCCGGTCTCAAGGCGGGCTTTCCTTGCAGGGTTCAGAACCTGAAGGTGGACGGTCGAAAGGTTATGGAAGTTTTGGGTCTCCCCGAGGGTCCTGAAGTAGGCGGCATCCTGGAGGCCCTGCTCGAAGAGGTCCTTGATCATCCCGAATGGAACACCGAAGAAAAACTTATCGAAAGGTTGAAGGAAATCAACAGAGATTAGGGAAGGAAATGTCAACCTTGACATAGGTATGCGGCGCCGGGTATGTTGACAAAAAAACCCGGAGAAAGGCTAGAGGAATGAAAAGGACAAATCAAGCTTGGAGAGCGGCCCTTTGGGCGGCGGGCCTGTTTTTCTTTGCCGCGTCCTGCAGTCCGGTGCTTCGCCTCCAAGCGACCTACCGGCTTCCTTTGTCGGAGGGTGGACTGGCCGGAAAACAAGCTTTTGTCTCGGTACAGGATTTGAGAGAAGACAAACGGACTTTAGGCGAAACTGCGGCCCTGCGATTCGAGGATTCCGGCGGGGTGATCTCCCTCTCCGTGGCCAGGGCTGACGGGCCCGGAATGATCAAGGGGATTTATCAACCGCCGGCCCTGCTCAAAGAAGCCATGGAAAGCCGCATGAAACACGAAGGCGTTCAGGTAGTGCCGGAAGGGACCGTCGCAACAGGGTTGTCGCTCTTCCTGCAGTCCTTTTTTATGGACCGGGAAGCCAGGAAATGGAAAGTTGCCATTTCTTATGAAGCCAGACTCATGAAAGACGGACAGGTGCTCTCCAGCCAAGTTGTGAGCGGCGAGGCGGAACGCCTGGATATTATGGGCACGGAACAGGCCGACGTGGTTTTGAGCGAGCTTTTGACTGATGTGGTGAACAGACTGGATCTGAGCAAACTCCTCCAGGCTTTTTAGCCTGAAACCGGGTTTGCCCTGCTTTGCAGGGCTTGCCTTTGATTTCAGGAGTCAAACGTTCCTGCCCATACGATTCGAACCGTGGCGCCTGCCGAGGAGAGGGGAGTGCTGGAGAGAGAAAAAAAAGATCTGGAGGAAACCAAAAAAAAGCTCGGCCTTACGAGCTGGCTGAAGCTCAAGCTCCTGGGAGCGGAAAAGGAAAAAAGCCCGGTTGATTCCCAATTCATGGCTGATCTCTCGGACATCTCCATGGTGGGGAGATACGAGATCATCGGGAAGCTGGGGCAAGGAAGTATGGGGGTGGTTTTTCTCGGCCGCGACCCGTACATCAACAGGCATGTGGGCATCAAGATTTCCCGCCCTGCTTCGGATGTAAAAGGAGAAAAAGCGGACCGGTACCGGGAAAAATTCTTTCTCGAAGCCCAGTCTGCCGGAAGGCTCGTACATCCAGGCATCGTCACGATCTACGACGCGGGGATGTACAAGGATTTTTGTTACATCACCATGGAGTACGTCGACGGACCTTCCCTGCAGAAAAACTGCGCCAAGGACAGCCTCTTTCCTGTCAGCAAAGTCGTGGAGGTCATCTTCGCTGTGTGCCATGCCCTTGATTTTGCCCACAAACAGGGCGTGGTTCACCGGGACATCAAACCCTCGAACATCCTGATCGGGAAGGCGGGGGAGGCGAAGATTACGGATTTCGGGATTGCGCAGGTGAAAACCGAGCAGACCGGATCCAAGGGAATCATCGGGTCACCGAGTTACATGTCTCCAGAACAGGTGAAGGAGAGCCCCGTAGACGACAAGAGCGACATCTTTTCGCTGGGATGCGTTTTGTATGAAATGCTCACAGGGGAAAAAGCGTTTTCCGGAGAAAACTATTTCTCCGTGATGTACAAAATTACGAACGAAGAGCCTTCTCCGATTCCGGAGCTTCGCCCGGAAGTTCCGGAAATTCTCTGGAAGATCACAAGAAAAGCCCTTTCAAAGAACCCGGTGGAGCGCTACCAATCATGCCTTGATTTCGCCTATGACCTGAGGGTCGCACTGAGAGGTTTAAAAGGAGGCGCCAAGGCGGATAAAATCGATACCATCGTGGATTATGTACACGGGGTACCTTTCTTTGGGAATTTCAGCAAAGACCAGGTCAGAGAAATCCTGAACGTGGGCAACATCATTAAGGTTCGAAGGGGCAAGGTCCTGATGACCGAAGGAGAGATCGACGACACCTTCTACATCATCCTGAGCGGAAAGGTGGCGGTGAACAAGGGTTCGAGAACGATTGCCTTCCTCACCAGGGGCGAGTGCTTCGGCGAAATGTCTTACCTGAGCGGCCAGTTGCGTGCTGCGACGGTAGTCGCCGAAACCGACTGCATTCTCATGAAAATCAGCGGGACCCTTCTGGACAAATCGCCGGACCCCATCCAGGTCCTTTTCCTAAGAAACTTTGCCCTCACTTTGATTCAGCGTCTTTCCAGGAAAATAGAAGAGAATGCCTGAAAGCAATGGGAATGGAAAGTGAGTATCCTGTGAGGCCGAAGGTGTGTCTCGTGACATTAGGGTGCGCCAAGAACCTGGTGGACAGTGAGAACATGCTCGGCCTTCTGGAAAAGCAAGGTTTCCCTGTCACATCCGACATCGGGGAAGCGGAGATCGGGATCATCAACACATGTGGGTTTATTGAGCCTGCGATTGAGGAATCGATCGGGATGATTCTCGAAATCGCGGACATGAAGCAGACGGGTAAACTGAAAGAACTCTATGTCGCAGGCTGCCTGGTCCAGCGGTTCGGGTACAAATTGAAGGAAGAATTGCCGGAGGTGGACGGCTGGCTGGGTACAGGGGAAATCCTTCGCATCTCTCATCTCCTGGGTGAAGGAGCGGATGGGTCAACTCCTTTCCTGATAAACAGGCCCACCTGCCTGGCCGATCACCGAACGCCCAGGATTCAGTCCACACCCTTTTACTCCGCCTATGTGAAAATCTCGGAAGGCTGCTCCCACCGTTGCAGCTACTGTACGATCCCCGGGATTCGCGGGCCTCTCAGGTCAAGACAAACTGACTCCATTCTGGCGGAAGTCCAGGCCATGGCCTGGAGGGGAGTCAAGGAGATCAACCTTGTTGCCCAGGACACAACGGCATATGGCAGGGACCTTGATTCCGGGGCCTCTCTGGAAGATCTTCTCGAAAAGTTGATCTTCATCGAAGGGCTTTTGTGGATCAGAATCCTTTACGGGCATCCCCAAGGGATTTCGGATCGCCTTTTGGGCCTGATGGAGTCACAAGAAAAAATCTGCCCCTATCTCGACATTCCCCTGCAGCATGTCCACGACGGAATCCTCACGAAAATGGGTCGACACTCGACACGGGAAAACCCCTGGCAGCTCCTCGAACGGATCAGATCTCAAAAGAGGGATATCGCTGTTAGATCCACTCTCATGGTGGGGTTTCCCGGGGAGACGGAGCACGCGTTCCAGGAGCTCTATCACTTTGTGTCGCAGGCGGAATTCGAATATCTCGGAGTCTTCGTCTACAGCCCGGAGCAGGGGACGAGAGCCGCACGCTTCAGCCGGGGGGTGGATCAGCGGTCAGCGGAAGAGAGGAGAGACGCTCTCATGGGGCTGCAAGCGAAGATCTCTCTCAAGAAACATCGAAGCCTGATCGGGAAGATCGTGCCGGTGCTGATCGAGGGGCCGAGCGAGGAGACAGATCTGTTGCTCAAGGGCCGCACAGCTCAGATGGCTCCCGACGTGGATGCCCAGGTCCTGATCAACAAGGGGGAGGGCACTGTGGGCGCGATTCTGCCGGTAAGAATTCGGAAGGCCTACGAGTATGATCTGATAGGCGAAATTGTCGGATAAAGGGTTTTTTGCTTTGACAACAAAGGGTTTTCGAAAGTAAATTAAAAGTTTACGTTTATAAGCGGTGAATTTGCCGCAATTGACGGTGCGCCGGTAATTACATCCATGAAACGATTCCTGGACCGTTTCAACCCCCATTTTGAAGCTATTGAGGCCGAGTTGGGACGGTTGCTTGAAAACCGCCCTTCCCCTGTAAGAGACATTGCGGGGTATGCTCTTCTCAGCCAGGGAAAGAGACTTCGGCCTCTTCTTTTTGTCCTTTCCTCTAAGCTTTGCGGTTTTCAAGACCAAGGCATGTACCGTTCCTCGACCATCTTCGAGCTTCTTCACACTGCTTCCCTGCTCCACGACGACGTTTTGGACCACGCGGAACTGCGACGCAAAAAACCATCCGTGCCGCAGGTTTGGGGAAATCCGTCGGCCGTGCTCGGGGGGGATTACCTCTATTCCCTTGCGACGATCATAGCCACGGAACTCGAAAACCTGAAACTGATCAGGATCCTCAGCGAAAACATGAAGCGAATGGTGGAAGGCCAGTTGCTTGAATTGTCCCATACCCACGACTGGAGCATCACGAGAAACGATTACCTGGAAATCATCACGGCCAAGACGGCTGTCTTGATTGCTTCCGCCTGCTCCAGCGGCGCCCTCCTGGCCGGGTTGGGGGAAAAAGAGGTGGAGCGTTTCCGCCAGTTCGGGCTCAACCTGGGTATTGCGTTCCAGTTGACGGACGATGCCCTGGATTACACGGCGTCGCAAGAGGAATTCGGGAAGCCGGTGGGAAAAGATCTCAGGGAAGGCAAGATCACTTTGCCGCTCATCTACTGCCTCTCCGAAAAAACAAAGGCCGAAGTGCACGAACTCGAGGAGCTTTTCAAGAACCGTGAGGCAGGCGACGAGGATTTCGAACGGGTCATCGAGCTGGTGAGAAACCAGGGAGTCATTGAGAGGGTTCAGAGGGAGGCCGAAGATTACGTGAGAAAGGCCGCTTCTTTCCTTGACTCCCAGTCGGAGAGCCCTGCAAGAAAAGATCTCCTGGGCCTGGGACGGTATATGATCACGAGACGGCACTGAATCAGCGACCAAGCGCCGTTGGACGGAAACAGGATCGGTCCCGGACGTCCACAGAAAAATCACGAATTTCAAAAACCTGCTACCAAAATCCCAATGCCGGGCGAGGGTCGAAGTTTTTGCATCAACCTTAAACAGACCCTCTCAAGGCCTCCTCAGGTTTGATCTTCCCCTCGGTATGGCAAGGGCCGAAAACAAAGAAAGCGTTTTTTCTTGACACCGTTGCGGGGTTGCGCATACTTTACCCGCTTATCTCGGGAAATCAGTGCGGACCCATAAGTCCATTTGATTTAAACAAAAAGAAAAGAAGGAGGATGATCTATGTCGGATCTGATTGCGCCCCACGGTAAACAGGAAAAACTCATGCCCCTCTTGCTGGAGGGAAATGAGCTCACGGCGGAAGTCGGAAGAGCCAAGAAATTGAAACGCATCACCATCACCACCCGGGAGACCTCGGACTGCATCATGCTGGGCATCGGGGCTTTCACCCCGCTCACGGGTTTCATGACCAAAGCCGACTGGCAGGGAGTCTGCGACAAGTACATGATGGCCGACGGCACCTTCTGGCCGATTCCGATCACGGTTTCCACGAACGATGAAGACGTCAAAGCCGGCGACGACATTGCCCTGGACGACGAGGAAACCGGCACGACCATTGCGACCATGAAGGTGACCGAGAAGTACACCATCGACAAGGAGCACGAGTGCAAGGCCGTGTTCAGGACCACCGATAAAGAACATCCGGGCGTGGACAAAGTCATGGCTCAGGGCAAGTACAACCTGGCCGGGCCGATCAAGGTTTTGAGCGAAAGCTACTATCCCGAACACTTCAAGGGCATTTATCAGAGGCCTGCGGAGTCCAGAAAAATTTTCGAGGACCTGGGGTGGAAGAGGATCGCAGCTCTTCAGCTCCGCAACCCAATGCACCGTTCCCACGAGTTCCTGGCCAAGATCGCCGTGGAGGTCATGGACGGCCTTTACATCCACCAACTCGTCGGCAAGCTGAAGGCGGGAGATATTCCCGCGGATGTCCGTGTGAAAGCCATCCAGGTTCTCGTGGACAACTACTTCGTAAAAGGCACCGTGGTGCAGGGCGGATATCCCATGGAGATGCGCTACGCCGGCCCCAGAGAAGCGCTGCTTCACGCGGTCTTCCGGCAGAACTACGGCTGCAGCCACATGATCATCGGCCGCGATCATGCAGGAGTGGGCGACTACTACGGTCCTTTTGACGCCCAGAAGATTTTTGACGAGATTCCCGAGGGCGCACTGAAGTGCCAGAATCTGAACATCGACTGGACCTTCTGGTGCAACAAGTGCGGCGGCATGGCTTCCATGAAAACCTGCCCGCACGGCAAAAACGACAGGCTTCTCCTCTCCGGGACCATGGTTCGAAAAACCCTTTCTGAAGGCGGTGAACTGCCTGTGGAATTCTCGAGACCAGAAGTGGTTAAGGTCCTTCAGGATTATTACCAGGGGCTGGAAGAGAAGGTGGAAATCAAATTGCACGGCGCCGCCACCGGTGACGTGAAGGCGAAGTAAACCACCCCATCGTTTTCCTCTCCCCGGTGAGGGGAGAGGAAAACGCTCTTCACACTGCAAGGTGCAGGAAATCCCTTCCAAGAACGAGCTCGCCCTCAAAGGTCTTGCGGCATTGAGAAACGATATCCGTTGCCAGGACTTCCGGGTAGAAATGGACGAGGACCAGTTTTCTTGCTCCCGCAAGGGTTGCCATGCGGCCTGCCTCGGATGGGGTCAGGTGCCCTTCGACACCCTCGCCTTCGGGGAAGGAGCACTCCGATATCAGGACATCGCAATCCTTCGCGAATTCCGCCAACTCCGGCGCAAAGCCTGTGTCTCCCGTGTAGACGAAACTCGTGCCCGAGGATGATGCACCGACCCGAAAAGCAAGGCTTCGCGACGTGTGGGGGACAGGGAGGGAAAGCACTTCGAACCCTGGAAGGGTCCTTTGATCCAGATCGGCGGCATCCAGTTCCTCGGCTCTCATGATTTCTTCCGGAATCCGGATCCATGTCCCGTAAGCGCTTTCCATGCCCTCCAGGAAAGCCTTGAAGCCCCGGGGAGCATAGATGGTGAAAGGATCCCTTTTCTTGAGGATTTGGGGGTTTCGTGTGGCAAAAAGAAAGTGGATGAGATCTGCCGTGTGATCAGGATGGAAATGGCTGAGGAAGATTCGCTCGATCCTTTCATGCCCGATCCCGATGCGGGCCAGTTGTCTGAGCGTGCCGGGTCCCATGTCGAAAAGGACCGGGCCGCCCGGAGAAGTCATGACAAGAGCCGGCGAGGCTCGGTGCGCCAAGGGAATCCCCGTGCCTGAGCCAATGATGATTAGGTTCATGATAAGCAGACCTCCTCGAACTGTTACCTCGAACCTTGCATGTTGATCGTTGGATGCACACCGCCGTCCAGGGACTGACGGCGGCCGGTCAAGGGGTCTTTGCCGACGACCGCTGACGAAGAGCCAATAGCCAAGTTTGGCCGGATTTTACACACTGTAAAAAATCCGGACACCGAAAAAGAGCCATCCGTGCCTTGAGAACAACCCCATCTCTTCTGATAACACAGCATTGGATGCACCCTGCCGCTCCCTTTTCCTGGCATTCCCTTTGCAGAACAAAACACAGGCTCAAAGTGCAAAGCGGGTGTGTTTCGGTTGCCCTTTCAGAAAAGAAGAGATGGCAGGGCTTTTTTTCTTGACACTTTGCGGAAATCAGAAATAATTATGAGCTTTCTAAAGGCAACCTGCTGCCTGCCGTTAGGATATCGTCAGAATACCACGAACATGGAGCTTTTGGCGAACTCTGAATGACTTTTTCAGAGGAGGCGCGAACTGTGAGCCTTCTGGATTAGGATGCTTTCCAGAAATATGTCGAAGAAAGGAGGTGCAAAAGCCATATCGTAACAGAGTGTTACCGGAAATCTGAGAAGTTGGAAAACCCTTAAATTCGTGTTTAGGAGGTAGAAAAATGCCAAGTTATGTAATCGTCGAGAAATGCGACGGTTGTAAGGGGCAGGACAAAACAGCCTGCATGTACATCTGCCCCAACGATCTCATGGTGCTGGACAAGGACGGCTCGGTCACCGGCAAGGAGATGAAGGCTTACAACCGTGATCCCCAGATGTGCTGGGAATGCATGTGCTGTGTCAAAATCTGTCCTCAGCAGGCAATGGATGTTCGCGGCTATGCGGACTTTGTCCCCATGGGGGCCAGTGCAACACCCCTCAGAGGCTCTGAGGATATTATGTGGACGGTAAAGTTCAGGGACGGTTCCATCAAGCGGTTCAAGTTCCCCACCAGGACAACACCTGAAGGGTCGGCAAAACCGCTTGGTGATTATAACACTCACGATGACCTTAACAGCCAGGCTTTGGCAACGGAACCGGCATCCTTGGGTTTAGATGCGGTCCCCACAATGAAATAAGGAGGTGAAAAGATGGCAAATTGGGAAACTGTAGTCGTCGAGACCGACCTCCTTATATGTGGGGGTGGGTTTTCAGCATGTGGCGCCGCCACCGAGGCGTCCTATTGGGCCAAGAAGAAAGGTCTCAAGGTGACCTTGGTGGACAAGGCGGCCTTGGATCGAAGCGGCGCCGTGGCCATGGGCCTTTCGGCCATTAACCAGTATGTAGGTATCAGGGACGGCGAGAACACGCTCGAGGATTATGTTCGCTACGTTCGCCAGGACCTGATGGGTGTTTCCAGGGAAGACCTGGTTTACAACATCGCCCGTCACGTGGACTCCACGGTTCACCTGTTTGAGAAATGGGGTCTTAAGATCTGGAAAGACGAGCAGGGCAAGTATGTCCACGAAGGCCGGTGGCAGTTGATGATCAACGGCGAGTCCTACAAGATCATCATCGCTGAAGCCGCGAAGAACGCCATTGCAGACGCGGGCGGCGAGATCATAGAGAGAGTTTTCATCGTGGATCCTCTGCTCGACGGCAACCGCTGTGTGGGCGCCGTGGGTTTCAGCACCCGTGAAAACAAGTTTTATGTGTTCAAGGCCAAGGCGGTCATCGCCGGCATGGGCGGCGCGGTGCATGTGTTCCGTCCCAGGTCCGTGGGCGAAGGCTTCGGCCGATCCTGGTATCCGCCTTTTAATTCCGGCTCGAGCGCCTATTTCACCATCAAGGCGGGCGCCGAAATGACGTGCCAGGAAGTGCGGTTCATCCCGGTCCGGTTCAAGGATGCTTACGGTCCGGTGGGTGCGTGGTTCCTCCTTTTCAAGTCCCGAGCCATCAGCGCCGAAGGCGGCGACTACATGGCGACACATAAGGACGTGCTCCAGAACTATGCGCCTTACGGTCTGGTCAAGCCGATTCCGGCCAACCTGAGGAACTACCTCGGCATGATCGATGTGGATGCAGGTCTCGGCCCTCTGTACATGGAGACGGCGGAGGCGATCCAGAATATTGCGGCCAAGTATAAGGATGACCCGAAGGCCTTCAAGAAGAAGATGAAGGAGTTGGAGAGTGAGGCATGGGAGGACTTCCTCGACATGACCATCTCCCAGGCGATCCTCTGGGCTTCCCAGAACGTGAAACCTGAGGAGAAACACTCCGAAATCGCGGCCTGCGAACCCTACTTCATCGGTTCCCACTCCGGCGCTTCCGGCGCCTGGGTAAGCGGCCCTGAAGATCTCCCCACGCCTTACAAGTGGGGATACGCCAACATGACCACGGTGGAAGGGCTTTTTGCAATAGGCGACGGTTCCGGCGCTTCGAGTCATAAGTTTTCTTCCGGCTCCCATGCGGAAGGAAGGATTGCTGGTAAACAGGCCGTCAAATTCATTGTTGAGAAAGGCCGGGCTCCGAAGGTCGACATGGCCGAGGTGGAGAAGCTGAAAGAGCGGATCCTGAAGCCTCTGGATCTTTGGGACAAGCACAAGAATGAGACCACGGATCCTGAAATCAACACCAACTACCTGATGCCGAGGCAGTACCTGCACCGGCTGCAGAAACTCATGGACGAGTATGCAGGGGGCGTGGTGTCTGCCTTTAAGACGAGCAAGGCTCTCCTGGAAAGAGGCCTGGAGTTGATGGGGATGCTGCATGAGGACTCTGACAAAATGGCTGCCCGCGACCATCATGAGCTGACGAGAGTGTGGGAGAACATTCAGAGGACCTGGCAGGCGGAAGCCCATATCCGGACTCTCCTCTTCAGGGAAGAGACCCGGTGGCCGGGCTACTACTTCCGGGCCGATACGCCGAAGATGGATGACAAGAACTGGCTTTGCTTTGCCAATTGCCAGTGGGATCGCGGCACCCGCGAATGGAAAATGATGAAAAAGGACATATGGAATATCCCCGGTGTCTAGCGGTTGACGTGGGTTGAAACATGCCCTGGCTGCGCTTTCGCGCAGCCGGGTTTTTTTTGGCAAGATTTGGCTTGCACTTTATTTTTTCCTTGTGTTATAGGATGGCTCTTGCGCGGAGGCGCATGAGGAGCAAGGCTTTCCCTATCCTTTGCTGATCCTGCCCGAGCCCGTCAACGTTATATCCCTGTCAAGGGCTCTCCTTGGTAGGGCATCGGTGCCTTCGTGAAATCTCATAGGATATCCCCGAATAGATCAGGGCCCTTTTGAAAGACGGGCCTGAGGAGGATAAAGAAATGGAAGAGCGAGAAATCATGGATGTGGATGTCCTCTTCGTAGGAGGAGGGATCGCCTGCCTGAGCGGAGCACTTCACCTTTCCAACCTTATTCGGAAGCACAACGAAAAACCGGACCATGAGCGGGAAGGAAAGAAGCTCGATGAGGTGATGATTGCCGTGCTGGAAAAGGGGGCGTATATCGGCGCCCACGGGATTTCCGGTGCGGTCATGGACCCGGGCGCCCTAAAGGAACTGGTTCCGGACTTTTTGGAGAAAGGCGTCCCTCTGGAGGGGGAGGTCAAAAAGGAATCGGTCTATCTCCTCACCCGGGGGGGGAAAATCGGAGCCCCCATCATCCCGCCGCCCTTGAACAATCACGGCAACTACGTCGTCTCCATGGCGAGGCTGAATGAGTGGATGGGCACGCTGGTTGAAGAAAGCGTCGTGTACATGTTCCCGGGTTTTGCGGGAACGGAAGTGCTTTATGACAAAGACCGAGTGATCGGTGTGCGCACAGGCGACAAGGGCATTGATG
>JAWOJI010000161.1:0-7135 GCA_046481735.1 Desulfatiglandales bacterium
GTAGAAAACACCGAGCACCGGCCAGTAGTTCTCGAGAAGGGCCAGGGAGGTCCCCCATATCGGAATTCCCGCCTGGAAGTTGGCGACGCCGTCCACGGCTTCGTACACCCAGAGGTATCTTTTTCCCTCGTGACTGTACCCGGCTTCCCGAGCTTCGTTTCTGTGGATTTGATGGTCCGGAAAGCGGGCAAAAAGCTGATCCCTGAAAAATTCTTCCAGGTGAACTTCCGCCTCGGTGACCAGCCCCTCGTCGAACTTGGTGTCCGGCCTGCCTTTGCCGTAGTAAGCCATCGCCTGCTCCCCTGATCGGCGGATGACTTCAAAGGCGAACACCGACAGATCCTCTATGGCTTCATGTCTTTTGACCACGATGCACCCTCCTCCCTTCTTTATTCGCCCTCCTGAAAGCTCCCCATTTGATGAAGGTAGTGATAAACCACGATCCCAACAGCCGTTGAGAGATTGAGGCTTCGCACCTCTCCCCACATCGGGATCCGATAACAGGGATAGGTGTTACTCAAATCCTTGGGCAAACCCACGCTCTCTTTGCCGAACAGAAGGTAGTCCCCCCTGCTCACCGCCGCCTTGGTGTAGTCTTGCGCCGCCCGGGCGCTGAATCCGATGATCCCCGCCCCTCGATCCTGCTCCCTGCTTTGCAGAAAAGCTTCCCACGTGGGATGGTGCCGAATATCCACCAGGTCCCAGTAGTCGAGCCCGGCCCTTTTCAAGTGCTTGTCATCCACTTTGAAGCCAAGCGGGTGAATCAGATGGAGGCGCAGTCGGGCGGCGCCGCAAAGTCGGGCGATGTTGCCCGTATTCGCCGGAATCTCGGGCTCATGGAGCACGACATGAAAAAGGGGCGCACACACGATCCTGAAGCCGGACCTATTCCTTGTTTCGCTGTTCTTCTATGAACGCCTGAATCTCCTTGACCAGAGGGCCGTCCTCGCGCCAAAGGCTGCAACTGTTGAGCAAGTAGGGCAAGCCGTCGATGTCTTCAAAAGAACGCGGAGGAGCTCCCGGTTTCTGCATCTTGTGCGTCCAGTAACCGTGAAGGGCCTCCTGCGCCAGGACGGTCAAGAGGTGGGTCAAGTGAGCACACCCCTTCACGCCCCCGATGGTCCTGTGAACCTGCTCCCCGAAACCGCTGCGAATCTCTATGCCGACGATGCTCCGGATGCTTTTCCCGGTTTCCGAGCAGAGTCCCCGCGGGGTCTGCAGCATGTCGGCTTCGGCCTCCAGAATCCTGAGAGGGGATCCGCCGACAAGAAGCCGGATCACCATGTCGTGAATGACCCCCCGATCCCTTTTGCGGCCTGAAAGCTCGTAGATGGCCCGGAATCGCTCGTCCTTCAGAGACCCTTCCACAACGATTTCATCCTCCCCCGCAGGGTAGGTCTTGAGGGTCAGCAAACGGCTGTGGATGGGGCCCCCGATGATTCTGTTCTTAAGGGATGACATATGAATGCCTGACGTGCACCAAAGTGCCTAGAAACAAAAACCTTATAATGCGAACTCACGAACCGGCTTTCTCGCTGCTGCTTTCCGCTTACCGGTTCTTAGAACGGTCTCAGCGCTCCGCAATCCGGGCATTGCCAATTCACGCCGCTGCAGGTAAACCCCCAAAGGTTCTCCTCCATACAGGTGTTGCAAATCTGAAATCCGCAGGGACAGGTCCAGCAGAAAGGCTGTTTTACCCCGCAGCAGCTGCAGTGGTACAAACCCTTCCTGCTCGATCGCCTCCGCTTGTTCGACTCCCTCTCTTTCACCATCCTGCCCTACAGATAAATCAGCGGCGTGGGGAGTTCCTGGGAACTCACCAAGGCTCTTGTTCGGCCGTTCCCCAGAGCGTTCCTGCACATTTTGAGAGCCTTTTCGGGCAGATTGTTTTTTTCGCTCAGGTGGGCGAGCACCACCACGGCCAGATCTTCGTGAGACAAGGCATTGAGCAAAGCTCCCGCCTGGTCATTGGAAAGATGGCCCTCGGGGCCCCGGATCCTGCGTTTTACTTCAAGGGGATAGGGCCCGGCTTCCAGCATCTGCTCATCGTGATTGAACTCCAGCACCAGGGCATGACATCCTTTCAGTCGATTTTCAACCACGGCGGTGCTCCTGCCCAGGTCCGTAATGAGACCCAACCGCATGCCGCGGCAGGTCACGGCGACACCCATGGGGTCGGCCGCATCATGACACTTGGTAAAGGTTTCAAGCAGAAGATCCTTGACCGTCAGGGGTTGACCCGTCCGGATGATCACGGGCCTGGCGATGTCCCCAAGAGTCGCCGTCCCCTTCCGCAACGTAGCGCCGTTGAGGTACACGGGAACGCCCAAACGTCTTGCCAGAACCCCGGCCCCGCGAACATGATCGATGTGTTCGTGTGTGATCACGATTCCTTTAACTCGCGCCGGGTCCACGCCCAAAGCTCCAAGACGCTTCATGCACTCCGTACAGCTCAGCCCCGCATCGATCAGCAGACCGGTTCTGTCGCTTTCCACCCAGAGAGCATTTCCGCGGCTGCCGGAGCCCAGTACTGAAAAGCGCATAAACGGAACCTTAAGAAAAGAATACAGAGTCTGAACTTCCGTGCATCAACTGCCGACCAGCCTTTTTCGCCAAGGCCGTTCTCTCACGGACAAACGCAGCTTGTCCGCGCCGCCTCCACACGGATATCCGGGTTCCGCGCTCAGATCCCGCTGTGCCCGAAGCCCCCTTCGCCTCGCGACGTGGATTCGAGATCTTCGACCTCAACCACCTCGGCCCTGGAGACAAGGGCGATCACCATTTGAGCGATTCGGTCCCCCCTGTGAATCACGTAGGGCGTTCTGCCCCAGTTCATCACCACGAGACCGATTTCCCCACGGTAGTCGGAATCAATCGTACCCGGCGAATTGATCATGCCGATCCCGTGCCTGAGAGCGAGACCGCTCCTGGGCCTGATCTGGCCTTCGTAGCCGGGCGGTATGGATACGGCAAGGCCTGTCGGCACCAGCCGTATTTCACCGGGAGCCAGGGTCAGAGGAGAATTCACAGCCGCACAGAGATCAAGGCCCGACGCCCCTTCCGTTTGATAGGCCGGAAGGGCGATGTCATCGTTGCCGTGCAGCCGTTTGACCTTGAGTTTCAGAGGGTTCCTTTTCCCGCAATCGATCATGGGTGACAGAGAACACAGAGTTCGGTTTCAATCGAAAGCTACCGTGTCGAGATCGAGATCTTTTTCCTCAAGAGGCCCCAGGGTCACGAGGGACACGTTGCGGCCTTTGAAAGCCTGGGCTGCCACGGCGACCACCTCGTCCACCGAGACCTTCTCGATCCGGGCGACAATTTCGTCAAAGCCCACATACCGGCCGAAGAGCGTTTCGTTCTTTGCCAGTCGCATCATCTGCGTGTCCGTGTTCTCGGAGGAGAGCAACACGCCGCCGATGAGATGCTCCTTCGTTGCCCTCAGGTCGGCCCGCGATATCTTTCCCTGTTGAATCTTTTTGATTTCCCGTTGAATCACCTTCAAGGCCCGGTTTGCGTTCTTTGCATCCGTCCCCAGGTAAACGCCCATGACACCGGCATCCAAGAAAGATGAAAGGAAAGAGTACACATTGTAGGCAAGGCCCCGCTTCTCCCGGATCTCCTGGAAAAGGCGGGAACTCATGTTGCCGCCGAGGATCGTGTTGAGCACGGCCCCTGCAAAGCGGAGCTCGCTGGAAACAGGAGGAGCCGTGCCGCCCAGGCAAAGGTGGACTTGCTCCAAATCCTTGTATCTGCAGGAAACAGCCGTGTGGCTGCGGGGCGCCGTACGCACAGGACCATCGGCATCCTTGGGCAGGGATTCAAAAAGAGGCCTCAGGTGTTTGACGAGAGCCTCGTGGTCCACGTTGCCCGCCGCAGCAATGATAATCCGGCCGGGAGTGTAGAAACGACCGATGTGCGAGAGAACCGTGTCCTTGTCGATGGCTGAAACCGTCCGAGGGGTTCCCATCACGGGCATGCCGAGAGGGTGATCCATCCAGAACAGGCCGGAGAAGAGCACGTGGATCTGCTCGTCCGGCGTGTCTTCGAGCATGTTGATTTCCTGCAGGATAACCTGTCGTTCCCTGTTCATGTCCTGAGGATCAAACAGGGAATGCAGGAAAATGTCGGAAAGAATGTCTGCCAGGGCAGGTAGGTGCTTGTCCAGCACTCTGGAGTGGAAACAGGTGTATTCCGTGCCGGTAAAGGCGTTGGAAAGCCCGCCGATGGCATCGAGTTCCTTGGCGATCCGAAGGCTGTTCCGGATCGGCGTTCCCTTGAAGATCATGTGCTCGATGAAGTGGGAAACCCCGTTTTCCCACTCCCCTTCATCCCTTGAGCCCACATTGACCCATATACCCAGTGAGACGGACCTGAAATGGTCCACTCTCTCTGACACGATCCTCAGCCCGTTTTCCAGGACGGTCTTATTCACCATTGCTCAGGCTTTCACCCAGAGCGGCTTTGCGGGAAAGGGCGATCCTGCCGCTCTTGTCGATCTCCAGGACCTTGACCAGGACTTCATCCCCTTCCCGGAGCACGTCGGTGACTTTGTTCACCCTTTCCCGGTCCAGTTGAGAGATGTGAACCAGTCCGTCCGTGCCGGGAAAAATCTCCACAAAGGCACCGAAATCCATGATCTTTCTAACCTTGCCCATGTACAGTTTCCCGATCTCCGCCTCCTGGAGGATCTTTCCGATCATGTCTTCGGCCGCCTTGGCCGCGACGCCGTCCGGAGAGGCAATCACCACCTTGCCCGCGTCGTCCACATCAATCCGGGAATCCGTGACGCTGCTGATCTCCCGGATCACCTTGCCACCAGGGCCGATGAGCACCCTGACCTTCTCAGGCTTGATCTGCAGCGTGGTGATCACAGGAGCGTAAGGGGAGATCTTCGCCCTGGGCCGAGAGATCGCCTCGGCCATCTTGTCGAGGATGAGCAGTCTTGCATTTCTTGCCTGTTCAAGAGCCCTCTGCATCACTTCCCGGGTGACACCCGCCACCTTGATGTCCATCTGCAGCCCGGTGACCCCCTCCCTGGTTCCGGTCACCTTGAAATCCATGTCGCCGTAGTGATCTTCGTCACCGATGATGTCCGTGAGAACCACGGTTCTTTCCCCTTCCGAGATCAAACCCATGGCGACTCCGGCCACCGCTTCCCTGATGGGCACGCCGGCATCCATGAGGGAAAGGGAACCTCCGCAAACGCTCGCCATCGAGGAGGAGCCGTTGGATTCGAGGATCTCGGAAACAACCCGAACCGTGTACTGGAACTCCCCCTTGCTCGGAATCACCGGGAGAAGGGAACGGTGGGCCAGGGCGCCGTGGCCTATCTCCCTTCTCCCGGGGCCGCCGAGTCTCTTTGCTTCGCCCACCGAGTAGGGAGGGAAATTGTAGTGCAGAATGAAGTTTCTGAAGGTGTTGCCGTAAATGGTCTCAACCCTCTGCTCGTCCATCTCGGTACCCAGGGTCGTCAGCACGAGCGACTGGGTCTCCCCGCGAGTGAAAAGCGCCGAACCGTGAACGCGGGGCAAAACCCCCACGATGCACTCGATGGGTCTAACCTCCGTGAAGGATCGGCCGTCGATCCTCTTTCCCTCCTCCAGGATCATGCGCCGAACGGTCTTCTTCTCGAACTCATCGAGGATCTCCTTGATCCTCATCTCCTTGCCCGGATAGGCGTCGGAGAGAGACTTGAGGATCATTTGGATCATGCCTGCTCTCAGGTCCTGCCGTTTCATCTTGTCCGCAGTGGTGATCACCTCCTGAAGCAAGGGCACGGCGATTTCCCGAACTTTTTCCGCCAACCCCTCATCCTCCGCAAGAGCGGGCCTGTCCGCTTTGGCCTTTCCCGCCTCCCGTTTGAGTTCCTCCTGAATGTCGAGCAGGGGCTGGAGCGACTCGTGGCCGTAAAAGACGGCATCGATCATGTCCGATTCGGACACGAATTGACCTCCCCCTTCGACCATGACTACGGCCGAGCGGCTGCCCGCAACTATGAGGTTGATGTCGCTCTTCTCCTGCTGGCTGATCGTGGGGTTGGTGATGAACTTGCCTTCCACCTTTCCCACTCGAACAGCCGCAATGGGACCGCCGAAGGGGATATGCGACAACTCCAGTGCCGCAGAAGCGCCCACCACAGCCAGCACGTCCGCTTCATTCTCCCGGTCTGTGGAAAGCACCGTTGCAATCACCTGGGTTTCATTGTTCCACCCTTTCGGGAACAGAGGCCGCAAGGGCCTGTCGATCAACCTGGATACCAGCGTTTCCTTTTCGGTCGGCCTGCCCATGTCCCTTCGGAAGTAGTTCCCGGGGATTCGGCCCCCCGCATAGGACATCTCCTGGTATTCGACCGTGAGGGGCAGGAAATCAATGCCCTCCCGCACCTGATCCGTGGCCACAACGGTGACCAGGACAACCGTCTCACCCATGGTCACGACCGCCGACCCGCTGGCCTGCCTGGCAATTCGGCCGGTTTCAATGTGAAGCTGTTGTCCATTTACAGTCGTTGATTTACTCTTAATCATCTATTCGTCCGTCCTTTCGCTTAAATGGTATCGATCCCTCCTCGGCCCGTATGAGCGAGAGGGAGACCGTTGTGAAAAGATCAAGACTACTTCCGAAGTCCCAGTTCCTTGATCACATTCTGATATCTCTGAGCATCCGTCCTTCGCAGGTAGTTGAGAAGTCGCCTCCTCTGACCCACGAGCTTAAGAAGGCCTCTTCTGGAGTGGTGATCCTTCTTGTGAGTCTTGAAATGTTCCGTGAGGTAATTGATGCGATTGCTCAAAATGGCAACCTGCACTTCCGGGGAACCTGTGTCCTTGTCATGCAGCTTGAAACGATCAATGATCTCCTTTTTTCCCTCTGGGTTGAGAACCACTTCTGTTACCTCCTTGTTTAAATGTTAATGAAACACCCTCAAAATCCTGAGCTCTTTTCGAGCTCCGTCCCGGCATTCGATTACTTCGGCCATTGCGACCAACTCCGGGCCCGTGACCAGTTTCAGGGGCCCTGCCCCGAGGGATCCATTCGCCGCCAGTTCATCGAGGCGGGGTTGATAACCGTTCCGTATCCTGCCGGCCCCTTTGTCGTCCACAGGGAGTTCCCTGATCTCCGGAAGGGAGTCCTTGAG
>JAWOJI010000227.1:0-3026 GCA_046481735.1 Desulfatiglandales bacterium
CTTACTCAATCGCATAAGCGGCATCACTTTTCAGGAGGCATGGAAGGGGAAAAAAACCATCAGCATCGAAATAGGAGGGGCAAAATTTCCGATTTTTCTGATTGGGCTGAAGGAACTGATCAAGAACAAGGAAGCCATACGGCGGCCCAAAGACTTGGAGGATCTGAAGTATTTGAAGAGGCAGAAGGGAGAAGTTTGAGGCGTCTGTCGACTTCGGTCGCAACCGGGTTTGATGACTTCGTAAGTCGGACCTAAATCACCGTCTAATTCCGGTTCATTGAATTGAATCAAACGGTTGAATAGGATTCCTGATCACCAGGAAGGCATCAGATGCAAGGCTTCCGAAATCCCGAGGAATGAGGCGTACAGACTGGTACGCCGCAGTGACGATGGATGAGGGTAACGCAGCAGATGATGTCTTGATGGTGGATCAGGGTCGGATTTATATGCTTGACTTTCCCTATTCTTTATTCTACTCTCCAGCCATTCATTTTCCCCTCCACAACCTGATGATCTGATCGAGCGAGTCCCGAGGAGATGTTGGATCAGCGAACTGTACAGATCGATCTGCCGAATCAACTGGGTTATGAGCGCGTAGCCATGGGCTCTGTGGCCGCTTACGCGAAAAGTTTCGGATTTCTTCCCGATCGAGTCGAAGATTTGAAGACCGCTGTTGCGGAAGCTTGTGTCAATGCGGTTCAACACGGCAACAAAGGCAGGGACGAAGCTCGGGTTATTGTCACCATGAGCTTCCGGGACGATGTTTTGTACATCTCCGTTCTCGACGAGGGAGAGGGAGTGAAGGAGCTTCCCAAGGACCCCGATATCATCAGAATCATGGACAATCTCGATCCTCCAGTGGGTTTCGGACTTTTCCTGATGAAAAAGCTGACAGACGAGTTGGAATTCAAACAATCACCGGATCATCGAAACGAGGTCAGAATGGCCGTGAGGCTCGATAAAAAAGGGGGATGAAGTAGAAGGGATGACCATGCAGCAGCTACCGAATGAAATCACGATCGAGAAGCATGGCGAGGTCACCCTTTTGGGTATCAGGGGTGACATCACGGCTTTTTCCGAGCCCTTTCTCAACGATGCCTACAAAACCTCCAACAGCGAGGGGGCCAGGAAAATGATCTTGAAATTCGAAGACACCGCCTACATCAACAGCGGCGGCATCGCCGTGCTCATCCAAGTCCTGGTCCAGACGAAACGAAACAATCAACAGATCGTCATTACCGGACTTTCGGAGCATTTCAAGAAAGTGTTCCACATGGTGGGGATCACAAAATTCGCAGCCATACACCCCTCGGTGGATGACGCCCTGAAAGCCATGTCCTGAAGATCCGTAAACCTGAAAGCCTTGCCGAATCGTGCCGCTGCAACCTTTGAGCGGTCCAGTCTCACCAACAAAGCCCTGCAGGGTGGAGTCTCCTGGTCCCAATGAAGAACATGAGCACTCCCCGCAAAAGAGATCGAATCGAGAAGTCCTTGCGCGAGGCCCAGGAGGCCCGAGCTGAACTGGATCGCCGCATCTTCCACCTGAAAACCCTGTACGACGTCAGCAAGGACGTTTACAGCAGCGTGGAAACAGAGACGATTCTCAAGAACTTCCTCCTCATGACCATGGGCAATTTCGGGGTCGCCAGCGGTTTTGCGATCTTGACCGATATTGAGTCCATTGAAATAGAATGGCTCGTTCAGGTAGGCATCCTGGACAATGACTCCCACACCTTTCGCGACGTGTGCCGGCGGATTCTCAAGAACCGAGACCTCTACCAATCCATTGCCGAGATCAAGGCTTTTTCCAGCTCCGACACCTTCCTGTCCCCCATTGTTCTCGCCCTTCCCTTCATCCTCGATGACGAGACGATTGCCCTTGTCGGTTTAAGCCCCAAGCTGGCGGGTGGAGAGTACACCCAGGATGACAAGGAGCTCCTCTACACCCTGCTCAACAACCTTGCCGCAGCCGTGAAGAACGCAAAATCCTTTGAAAAGATCCGGCGGCTCAACAAGGATCTTGAAGAGAAAAATGCCGAACTCACGAAGACCTTGGAGGAACTCAGGGAGTCTCTCAGGAAAATCGAAATCCTGGAAAAGGTGAAGGCGAACCTCTGCAAGTTCATTCCGACCACCGTGAGCCGCCTCATTGGAGAGTCTCCCTCGGGCACAATTCCGGAACTGGAGGAACGGGATCTTTCCGTGTTGTTTCTTGACATCGAGGGATACACGGGGCTCTGTGAACGTCTCGGTGACGGCACGGTTCACGAAATCATTGAAAGGCATTTCTCCGTGTTCATGGATGCGATCTACAGGAACAACGGGGACGTGAATGAAACAGCCGGGGACGGGCTCATGGTGCTTTTCATGCACGAGGACCCTGAAACCAGCGCCCTGGAAGCGGTGCGGGCGGCCCTGGCCATCAAGGAGCAGACCGTCAGGATAGGCAAGCAGATCACCCGGCTCTACCGGCCCCTGGATGTGAACGTGGGGATCAACTCGGGACGCGCCCTGGTGGGGGCTGCAAAATTTGAAAGCATTACCGGTTCCCGGTGGACCTACACGGCAAGAGGGACTCTGACCAACGTGGCCGCGAGAATATGCGCCCTGGGCTCGAAGGGAAGCATCCTCATGTCCAAAGAGACGGCGGACCTCGTAAAAGCCCACTGCAGCCCCACCTGCCGGGGGAGATTCAAGCTCAAGAACGTCTCCGAAGAGGTGGAAGTATTCGAGCTGTAACCCCGCATCACCCTTTTATCTCTCACAGAGCCCCCAGGGATCACGGAGAAATGAATCAAACGAAGGGCATCAATGCTTGCCCGTGTGACTCCGGTGCCACGGACAAACTCGTTTGTCCGTGCTTCCCGGCTTCCTCGCTCCAGCTCCCTGACTAGGGGAGCTTCTTTGATGTTTCCTTCTTTCTCCCTTTTCTCTTGATTGAAACACGCGCAGGGCGCGGGTCGCAAGGCGAAGCCGAGTAATCCGATGGCGGGTGCGTTCAAAGGTGTGCTACAAACTTGTTTGTT
>JAWOJI010000072.1:0-3839 GCA_046481735.1 Desulfatiglandales bacterium
AAAAGTGAGAGCCCGGTGTTGACAGGTTCGATAAGCTTGAGTCGAAGGAGCTTCTTGATTGCCTCCCTGAGGACGCTCATCTTCTGTCCTGTGTTCCTGGCTACATCCGCAAGGCTCCTCTTCCCGTCAAGCTCCATAAAGGTGGCCAACATTCTTGGGTCGAACGTTATCTCTCCCGCATCCTCTTTCACCACCCGTTTGAAGATAAGGGTGGAAATGTCACCCGCCGTCATGTCCGCTCGCGTGTTTTCAACCATTCGTTCATCCCATGGAAACCCGGTGGGCGGCCGAAACCAAGGAAACCGTTACACCATGCCCGAAAGGAAGCGCTTCTTTCTTTCAGCGCCTACAGGGTTTTCCTGCTCCGTTTCACTTCCTCTCTGAGAGATTTGAATTCAGCCCTTATGAGTTCTTTGATTTCATCAAGGGCGCGAGCCAGGAATTCAGGAGAGTAAGTCCTTGTAAGGTCCGGTTCGGATGATCGGCTTGAAACAACCTTGCCTTCCTCTTGGGAAGCCCTTCCACCCCCCATGGTTTCCTGTTTTCTCTTCTCCTTCAGCTGGATAACTTCTTCTTTCAGCTTCCTGAACTTTGCCACTTCCTGGAGGAGGATCCTCTCTTTTTCTTTGGAACTCATGGCTTCCGACAAGGCGACCTTTTCAAGGCCGTGATAAACCGAGTTGAGTACACCCGTCGCCTGCGGGTGAGAATTGCCTTTTCTGGCTTTAATGTATTTTGCAATGGGACAGAGAAGCCGGATGAAGGTGAGAACAACTTGGTCGTCTTTGTACAAGCCTTCCAAGTTTCTGAGTTCCACAAGGAGGCTGTCCATGGAACTGTCCGTGATCTCCCACTCGATGGACAGCAGCCTGGCCTTCAAAGCCTTCAGTGGATGATCTCCAGATCTTCCGAGCCTCTCCATAGGCTCCATGCCCTCTCCGTCTTTCCCAAAAATTTCGTCCAGACGACCTTCCACCTGAGACTTGAAATCTTCCTTCAAAATCGAACCCTCCTACATGAGCTCCCTTTGCAGGGAATCAATGGTCATGACAATGATTTTTTTCATGGTTTGCACCACATTCGGCCCCTGCTGGGCGCTCGCGGCAAAGGACGGAGCTCTGAGCTCCATGTTGAGATCTCGTTCAAGGGTATTCACAGGAAGCAGCGGAATACCCTCCCGGGCAAGGTCTCGCTTGTTGTACTGCAGTACAATGGGAACTTCAGGCAAGCGCTTGTTGTAAACCGCGAGATTGTCGGCCAGGTTTTTCAGAGAAAGGATGTTCTCCTTTCTCCTCACCGCCAGCGAATCGGCCACGAACACAATGCCGTCCACTCCTCTCAGAACAAGCTTCCTCGTTGCATCATACTTGACCTGCCCCGGCACCGTGTAGAGCTGAATGCGGATATCGAAACCATTGATCTTACCGATCTCCAAAGGGAGGAAATCGAAGAAAAGGGTTCTGTCGCCGTGGGTCTTGATGGTGACCATGTCCGCCTTGATGCGGTCATAGAACTTCCGGTAGATGTATTCGAGATTGGTCGTCTTTCCCCCTCTCCCAGGACCGTAATAAACGATTTTCGCCTGAACCTCTCCTTTTCTCAAGTTCACGATAGCCATACAAAGCAGCCTCCAGGCGGATGATGTTGCAGAGTTCGAGGAGCGCTACAATCAGGACCCTAGGATCGCAACGATTTTATCCGTCACTTCGGCCACCTTGAGTCTCAGGAACCCTAAAGAAAGCTCCTTGCCGAATATGGTGATGAGAAGGAAATCATTCCCCACCTTGCTGAAATGAATGCTCTCCTTTTGTCCCCGGTGGAAGAGAAGGGAGAACTCCTCCTCGCCTATCAGCTTGGCCATGGTGCTGACAGCTCCGAAATTTCCTGCCGCCAGTGCCGCCAATGAATATATGTCATGCTGATCTTCCCCGGTCTCCCTGTTTGCAACGATGTTGCCGGCCATATCAATCAGGAACACGGAGTGCACCCCAAGCTCCAGAAGATCCCGATCCAGAACGTCTTCGATTGCCTCAAGCTGTTCTCTGTTAAAAACGTAATTCAACGCTCCTCCAAGCCCGATTCGGGTCCTTTTGTTAATATAATTTATGCAAAACTGTAACATAATTTTGCTTTTTATGTCAAGTTTGATCAACTTAGAAATGCTGGATTTCTTTTCCTTGGTGGGTTTGTCAACGATCGTTGGAATTATGACATCAGGTCGGTTTGTTCTTCTTCTCAAAGAACGCTTCAATGGGTCCTGTTTCGGGCATGTCCTCTTCTGCCGCTTTGCGCCAGGGTCTTTCGATCCCGAAATGCTCGTCGCACCATCGGGTACCCTCATTCATCCTTCCTTCAAGAATGAGTCGATAAGTTTCCAGGGCTTGCGCATCGGCGTTTTCGGGAACATAAAGAGGTTCAGCAGCAAGGAGCACAACTTTTGCGAAAGGCTTTGGAAGAAGATACCGGTCCCAGGAGTTGAAGGCCCAGCATCGGTCCGCTCCCCAGAGAACCGGGATAATAGGGACCTTTGCGTCTCTGGCAATCATCACCGTACCCGCTTTGGCCACTCTTGCAGGACCCTGGGGGCCGTCAGCCAGCATGCCCCCCAACTCCCCCTCCCGCATCCTGCGAATCAGTTCTCTCACTGCTCTGGCGCCGCCTCTCGAGGATGATCCCCGTACGGTTCGAAACCCTAACCATGCAGCCAGCCTTGCAACATACTCGCCGTCCCTGCTTCGGCTCACCATCGTGGTGACATGATGGGACCCGCCGAAATAAAAAAAATAGGACATCCGCTGGTGCCACGTGACATACACAGCGCCGCCCCCCGAGTTGCGGATCGCTTCGTCGTGCCTTTCCATACCTTCTGCCTTGACGACCCTGCAGGTAGAAAGGAGACTTTTGATCGCGAGCGCAGCAAGGGCCGGCAGAACCGCCATCAGAAAAGCATCCACCCAGCGGAATCTCTTGATATCGGAAAACTTCACATCACTCACCACAGAGGCGCCGGGAGCACAGAGAAATCATTCTCATTTGCCGGGAGATACCGGCAAATGAGAAGTTCCGTCTCCAAAGCTTTGCAAGTTAATGACCAGTCGTAATTCATAGAGCCTCTTGTGACAACGTATCAATGATAATTTCTCTCTGGAACATGCAGTGACAGGAATCGGGATTGAGGGCTTCTTTTCCTCTATCGGTATCTCCCGATAGAGGAAAAACAAACAGACCTCTCTGCGTCCTCCGTGCCTCCGTGGTGAACCCCTTTTTCTATCTTCTCTTCACCTCTCCTACGGCCACCAGGTACAGAAGCCGCGAGGTCTCACTCAGCCCCAGCAGTTCCCGCGCCTCTTGATCATAAAACGCGCCGATCCCGCAGCACCCGAGTCCCATTGCTGATGCCGCGAGGTACAGCCTTTGCCCCAGCCGGCCGGCGGTCATCATGGCATACCGGTACCCTCTCGGCCCCCAGGTTCTGTCCAGAACTTCGAGATCGGCGAGAAGAAGGAGATGAACGCCTGCATTGGCCAGCCAGTCCTGGTCCAGGCAAATACGGGCCATGGGTTCCACGTAAGCTCCTTGCGCAACCATGCCCGCGACCTTTCTGTTCCTGTCCAGAAGATAGAAGCCCTTTCCCATCCCCTCCACTCTGCCGCTCAGGAATCCTGCGGCCAGAGATTCGTCGTATTTGCCCTGCTCCGAGGCACACATGGCCTGGAGGAGCCCTTCCATGTGCTCTTTCGAAACCAGTTGTTTCACAAAGTTACGACTGGAACGCCTCATGAAAACACAATCCGGATAATCCGCAATCTCGTTCCATGAAAAGGCCGGCTCCGTTTCCT
>JAWOJI010000234.1:0-5487 GCA_046481735.1 Desulfatiglandales bacterium
CCTTTGCTCCTTCATCGATGAATCGCTTCGCGGTCGCGAGTCCGAGCCCGCTGCTACCGCCAGTGACGAGGGCGATTTTGCCTGCCAATTTCGTAGTCATGAATCGTTCCTTTGAGTGTTTGAGTTGTGGAATTGAGTGGATGAGTTACCGCATGGCCTTCACGGCATCGGTCGTTGATCAAAGCCAAGCATCCAGCCACCAAGAAAAACAAAACCAACCTAGTCCCTTTCATCCTCTTTCCTCCTTTCATCGGCTAAACGGTTAAACTGCACGATCCCTCAACTTACGCTCCGTCTGACTGCCAGATCCGGCCGGGTATCAATGTGTCCTGTTCCTGATCCGGAAACAAGCACTTCGCTGATTCAGATTTTTCTGGAGAGATCCTCTAAATATCACAAGGACGGCCGCTTGATCAAGGAAAAAGCGGGTGTTGACGGGCTCTTCTCTTTTGCAGTATATTCAAACCTGACGGCTTCGTAAAAAGTCCATCTGCGGCGTTGCGCTACCCGCCGGAGGCGGGTAAACATCTTTCGTCACTGCGGCGTACATGCAGAAAGGCACACGGCACACGGCTCAAGGCGCACGGAACACCTTTTCTCATATGTCTTGGCCCTGCGCCTTGCATCTGGAGCTTTTTACTGTGCCGTTTTGATTGGCGACTTCTTACCAAGTCATCAAATTTTCTGAGCCAAAAAAGCTCCGCTCGCCGGCGCAAGGGGGTTTGGAAGGAGGTTTACAATGCTGGAAGATCGAACCGTTTATCTAAACGGGGAATTCATCGCCTGGGACCGGGCCAACGTGCATATCATGTGCCACAGTTTCGGTAGGGGCTCCTCAATATTCGAGGTGCTCAGCCTGCACGAAACCACTTCAGGCCCGGCTGTGTTCCGCTTGGACGAGCACATCGATCGGCTCTACCGGACCGCCGGACTCCTGGACATGGAACTGCCGCTTGAGAAAAAAGACTTTTATTGGGCTGTGCTGGAGGCGGTTAGGCAAAACAGGGCAAGACAAGGTTTCATAAAGATCATCTGTTTTTATCCGCAAATATCTTTCGAGATTCTGCCTCCTCAGGAGAAACTCGACGTCGCTGTCTTTGTAGTTGATCCAAAACAAGATCTGGGGGGTCTTGATTTCCCCCTTGAAAAAGGGACCACGGCTTGCTTGTCCAGGTGGAGGAAGCTGGATCCTGAAACCGTGCCCGTGGAGGCCAAAGCGGCAGCCAATTACCTGAACGGGATGATGGCCAGGGCCGAAGCAAGGAAGCGGGGGTTCGATCATGCGATCATGCTGGACACCCAGGGGTTCATCGCCGAAGGAGGCACGGAGTCCATATTCCTGGTCAAGGAAGGGGTTCTCATGACACCTGGTCTCGGGACGGTCCTTCAAAGCATCTCCAGAAAATCCCTGCTCGAAGTCGCCCCGATTCTGGGCCTTCCGACGAGAGAGGGGAGAATCAAACCTGATCTCCTTTTTGAGGCTGAAGAGATATTCTTTTCAGGCACGCCGGCCAAGGCCCTTCCCGTGCGTCGGATCGAGGAGCGGGCGCTTGAAAGCGTTCCTGGCCCTGTGTGCAGAAAACTGACCGATGTCATGGCGGAGATTGTCGCGGGGAGGGACGAGCGCTTCAAAAACTGGCTGTTCCCCACAGGGGAAGAGTAAGGAGGGGTTCAGTGTTCAGGAAACAGGAAAAAGAAAGAGTACAGGAGACAGAATACAGCCTAGCTGCTGAACACTGAACACTGAAAACTATTCCTGCGACGTCAGGAATCGCTCCGCCACCTTTTGGGCGATCAGGGGGGCGTTTCCTCCGGCCCGATTGTTGATGATCACATTGGCGTGAACGCCTTGGTCTATTGCGGAGCGCATGATCCGGATCGTATCTTCCACCATTCCCTGGCTCATCATACCGTCGATCAACCGGTCAAAGGGAAAGGCCCGGATAAAGGCTTCTTCATAGCGCATGTTCCTGGGAGTCATCAGCCGTACCAGGCACTGAGCGCCTTTGTTAAGGAAACTCTCCCCTCCCTTTTCAAACTGCTTCCGAAGCGGGGGCAGCCATGTCCAGTGGGATAAAACCTGGCCCACGCCGTGCTTTTCCAGAACCTTGAAATGGGGCCCGGCGAGAAGGGATTCAGTCCTCACTTCGACATGATACCTGTCGTCACTGGGAACAGCCTGGAAAAAAGCATCCATAGACTCCGCGAACCGGTCAGGTTCCACCCTGTCCTTCTTGGCCTGATATTCCTGTTCGAACAAGAAGCCGCCGATGGAGTTTCCCAGCAGATTCACGGAGGGTTCGTAGAAACGGCTCACAAAAGCCTCTGCGTCCAGGTATCCGGGATTTTCGGTGAACCGCCCGCTCTTCCAAAGCTTCCGGGCGAAAATCACCTGTGGCACTTTCAAAATCAGCCGATCATCATCACGGAGATGCTTCTGGTAAGCCTCGAGGACCCGATAGGTGGAGGTGGGACCCAGTGCCTTGTCCAGAAGAAGACTGTAGAATGTGAAATCCACTTCCAGGACGGAAAAATGGCGAAAGTACTCGGTGACGCTCTCAACAGGAAGCACTTCTTCAGTGACACTCTCACTGCCCACGGTTTTGGACCTCCGGGTGATCCTGTCCTTATACCTTTCTTCGGGATAGATCTGGCCGATCCAGCCGGCGTAGCGATCACTAGCCGTTCCCAGGCGAATCATGGGGTGGAGATCGCGGAACATGAATCTTTCAATGTCAGAGTCCATTTCATGCCTGCCTGAAATTTGGCGCCGAAAAGGCTTGTTCCATGTCTCAAAAGTTCTTTTCTCGAAAACGGTAATCCAGAATCATGGAGTTGAGCTACGCATTTGACCCACTACCCTGAGGCACGGAAATTCGAAGCACGAAATCCGAAAAATGACACACGATTTATGAGACATGTTACTGGGAGCACATGGAGAGCCTACTTCAGGTTGCTGCTGAGGGTCAAGGAAGAGAAAAAAAGGATTGAGCTTTCGGGGCGCTCTGCTATGGTAAATAAACGGTGCAAGGTGCTCGGCGCAAGGCGCACGGTATCACAAGAAAAATGAAGATCCAAGGAGATCACAGTGCTATGAGCGAAAGGCCGGTTGAAATCGTTCTGGAGAAAGACCCTTATGTGGAAATCCCGCCTGACAAGGAAGTCAGGATAAGGTACACCCACAAATTCTTTCAAGAAAATGGTCTGTACCTGTGGACAAGAGAGTTCAAGCTGGGGACTGCGGGATATCGGGATACGATGAACATGGAGAATTTCTTTGCAACCGATGCTCCCTATAACGGTCACACGATCATGATCGTGGCCGAGGCCATGGCCAGGATTTACGAGAGGAGAGGCTACACCTCCATCCACCTGGGGGGAGAGGTTCGCAGGTACACCGATCTGATTATTGAACTTGTGAGCAGAATCTTTGCATCCGACGGCGTCACAGTTCACCTCAATGCCGACGCGACCACGACTCCCATCTGGGCCACGTCCTTCGGCGTCTTCTACAATGA
Source organism: Desulfatiglandales bacterium (assembly GCA_046481735.1). Lineage (GTDB taxonomy): Bacteria > Desulfobacterota > DSM-4660 > Desulfatiglandales > HGW-15 > JAFGDM01. The sequence goes on from JAWOJI010000234.1 coordinate 3,519, forward strand.
GCTGGACGGGGGCGCCAACATCACGGCAAGCCACTCCCAGAACTTCAAACAAGGCTTCAAACCGGTGGATCACAAAGGGATGCAGCTGCTGGACATGGCGGAGAGGATCCAGGAAGAGGTCCGGAAAATCGGTGAAGAGGCCTCAGCCGGCACTCTGACCTTGTCCCTCAGCCGTGCCGACTCGCCGAGGATCGGAAGGAGCTTTCACTTCATCGAGGCTTACAGCGAGTATCTCAGAGACATCATCCCGGAAGAAGCGTTTCGCTTGATCCTCGAGGCTCAGAGCAAAGGAATGAAGGTAGGTGTCTCGACCATGGGTGGAAGCATGTATGAGAATTCCCTTGGCGTTTTCGAACGGTTCGGCATCAGGAAGTCGCCGGAAGGGATGATCCGGTACATGCACTGGGAAAAAAGGGACGACTTTCACCGAGTGGGGGAAATCGACGGTGACAATCATGGTTGCGACCCGACAAAACGGATCATCTACCGCAATATCGGCCTCAAGGAAAAGCTCCTTTCAGGGGAAATCCACTTCGGTTTTATATGGGACCCTGACGGCGACCGGTACAACATCGTCACCATTGCGGACGGCTCTATCAGGAACAAGGCGGAAGAAAGCGGCTTGGAGGTGGAAACCTTCCAAGGAAGCAACTCATGCATCGTCTACTTCAACCCCAACCAGATCTACTTCCTCATCGCGGCTCTAAAACTGGAGATGATGGCCAAGACAGGAGAACTGTTCGAATATGATCAGGTGATCGGCACAACCTATCCCACGTCCAAGTCGATTGGAGAACTGGCCCGCGTGTTTCATGAGAAATACCCGGAGGAGTTCGCTCAAAAGGGGACCGGGATCCGTGTGTTCAACACACCCGTCGGGTTCAAATACTTCGGGGAAATGGTGGGAGACCTGGAAAAGCAGATCGATCGGGGCGGAGAAGTGGTTCTCAAGGACGCCACGGGCCGTGAGGTGACCCTGGGTCGCAATCCGCGCATTCTCATCATGGCCGAGGAATCGGGGGGTGCGGCCATGGGAAGCTTGAACTGGCGGCTAAGCAGGAGTGGCAAGAGAAAAAGCCTTGCCATGAAGGAGAAGGACGGCATGCAGGTGGCCATGATGAACCTCGGGATCGTAAGCAAACTCTTTCTCGAGGGGAAATCCTATGCGCAGCTCTACATAGAAAAGATCGAGGAATACGAGATCCGGTTTCGATACTACAGCCGGATCGACAAGAAGCTTTTCGATGAGTCCCTAACCGGGGAGGCCAGGGAAAAGGCCAAAGCCGTCGGGAACCGGGCCAAGGACTACATGGTGGAAACCTTTAAATCCTTTACAAGGGGCCGCGCTCCTGAAAGGGTGAGAGAGGAGCTCCAGGATCTTGTGGGGGATCAAGTGACCGTCCCTGAAATCAGCCGCGTTTTCTGGGCCGGCGACGGAACCTACATCGACTTCGGATCTTTCTGGTTTGAATTGCGGGCTTCGGGTACGGATGCGGTGCTTCGTTTCTACATCGAAGGGAAGGACAAACCCTTGCTGGAAAAGATAAATAATGGTTTTGTGGGCATAGCGGACCGCAAGATCAAGGAACTGAATGCGGGCAGCGTGTCTTGAAGATACTTACCGTATGCAAAAATCGTCCTGACCCGTGACCTTCTCACCTCCGATGCTGGGAGGATGGGACACTTTGTCCACAACAGGGTGAGGCAGTTGTCGGGGGTTGTGAGCACCCAAACGCTTATCCCCGGGTTTTCCAAGATCAAGAAGGAGTGCAGATCATGAAGCCCTTGGAATATATTGAGCTGGAGGACAAATACGGTGCCCATAACTATAAGCCTCTTGATGTGGTGTTAAGCAGGGGGCAAGGGGTGTGGGTGTGGGATGTGGAAGGAAACAAGTACCTGGACTGCCTTGCATCCTACTCGGCTGTGAATCAGGGGCATTGTCACCCCAAGATCATGCAAACCATGA
>JAWOJI010000459.1:0-2522 GCA_046481735.1 Desulfatiglandales bacterium
AAGTGGACCGGTGTCGTCATCGGCACGACCTGCCTGCTGCAGGTCGGCATCGGCATGGCGCTCGACTCGAGGATCGAGAAGGGCCTCTTCCGTTACTACTTCTGGATACAAGACTGTGCCGAGGAGAAGCAAGAACGAGCCCTCTCGAACGCTTCCGCCGCCGTGCTCGCATGCAGGACCCCGTCGATCTCTTTCCATGCATCGAGGCCGATCACCGTTTTTCCTGCCTGTAACGCAAAGTCGATTTCCGAAAGGGTTCCGAAACCTCCCTTGATTCATGAGCCCCCCTCACCTCAACGCAATGGGAGTCATTGAGGCTATATATCTTTTTCCAAAGAGCTCTTCAAGCTCCCTATCGGCAGACTCAAAACGATGGACAGGAACGTACAGATGATGTATAGAAGGAAAAAACACTCACGATACCCACAGCAATGCTTTGACCTTGCGCGGAAGCGTGATTCAACGAGCTACCGAGGATAGGATATTGAAAGCAAAGAAGTTCTTTTACCTGGCAGCGCTCATCCCCTTTCTGATCATTCTTGGCTTTTTCGCATGGTTCTTGACCGTCATGTTTGAAGGAGAATCCCCTGTCGTGCTTCTTCAACCCATGCCCGAGTTTCTCTCCCGGCCCCAGGAATTGACCTTGAACATCACCGACGAAAAACGAGGATTGAAATCCGTCAAGGTCTCGCTCCACCAGAGCGGCAGGGACATGACCATCGAGCAGGACAGCTTTCCCTTCCAGGGCCTTCTGAACACGGGAGGAGAACGCCGCTACACAAAAAAAATCACCCTCGACCCCGTGGCTCTCAAGCTTGCTCAAGGAGAGGTGGAGATCAAGGTGCAGGCCTGGGACTACTCGAGAAGAGAGGGAGGGGACGGGAACCTGTCGGTTCTTCATCACAACATGATGGTTGACACGGTCCCTCCCTCGATCCGGGCCGTAAGCCGAATGCATAACATCAATGTTGGTGGGAGCGGATTGGTAGTTTATCAGACCTCCTCGGATTCCGTCCAGAGCGGCATTTTCGTTGACGATCATTTTTTCCCGGGTTTTCCCGATGTGAATAATGTAGAGAAAGGCATCCACTATTCCTACTTCGCCCTTCCCCATGACACAAAGACGCACCCCAAAATCAAACTCTGGGCAAAGGACAAAGCAGGGAACTCCACTGAAACATCCTTTTACTACCACGTCCGCAAGAGAATCTTCCGGCAGGACAAGCTCGATCTATCCGACCGGTTCATCGAAAGCCTGCTCCCCTATTTCGCGGCTTTCTATCCCATGAACCCTCAGAAAACAAGCCTCGACAAGTTTTTGAAGATCAACAACGAACTTCGCGAAAAAGATGAAGAAACCATTTACGCCTTGCGACAGGATACCGATGCTGAAAAACTCTGGGAAGGTCCATGGCTGAGGCAGAGGAATTCGGCCACCATGGCTCGATTCGCGGATCATCGTCTGTACTATTACGAGGGGCAGAAGGTGGACGAGAAATTCCATCTCGGTGTGGACCTCGCCTCTGTGGCCAATTCCCCTGTTGAGGCCGCCAACCATGGCCGAGTCATCTATGCCGACCGCATGGGGATATACGGCCTCACGGTCATTCTTGACCATGGCCAGGGGCTCAGTTCACTTTATGGGCACCTGAGCAGAATCGACGTCTCTGCAGGCCGGGAAGTCAAGAAAGGAGAACTCCTCGGTTTGACAGGTCAAACAGGCCTTGCAGGAGGCGACCACCTCCACTTTTCCATCATGGTCAACGGCATGTACGTCAACCCCATCGAATGGTGGGACAATAAATGGATCGAAGACAACGTGAACAGGAAACTCGCACTTGTGGAATGAAATCCGCCTGCGCAAATTTCATGTATCGCCCTTTCAGGGCTCGACCCTTGATGATCTCATAAAAAGCAGTCAATCTTTATCCTCGGAGTTTGATCTAAGCCTGCTGCTCCCGAACACTGAACCCCTGAACACGCTACCCTGAAGTGGGGGGCTGCCTCTCCGCCTCACGGCGAATGGCCTCAGCCGCTTCCTTGATGAATGCGGCAAGCGATTTCATCCTTCCTTCGTCAAGGTTCGCCTTGAATCCCACCGCCCAGATCGCCGACGGCGGATGCCCGCCGCCCATAATGGGCGCGGCCGCCGCCCTTACCCCGAGAATGTATTCCTCATCGTCCGTCGCAACACCCTGCGCCTTCACCGCTCGCATTTCCTCGACGTAGCGACTAACCTCTGTGATCGAATTGTCCGTGTACTTGCTCAGACCTTTTGAACGGATGATCTTCAGCGCCTGCTCTTCTTCCATCATGGCCAGGAAGACTTTGCCGACGGCCCCTGCCAAGATGGAGATCGTCGTGCCGATAGGCGATGTGATCTTAAGTTCCGTTCTGGGTTCGGCGACATCGAGGATCGTGACGTGATCCCAATTGAGAACCACCAGGAACACGGAGGTCTGAGTCTTTTCCATCAGTTCCTCCAAGAACGGCCTGGCAAGATCCTTGAGCTCGATCTGGGA
>JAWOJI010000253.1:0-2942 GCA_046481735.1 Desulfatiglandales bacterium
TTTCCCCCATAGATAAATCGTGAAAAGACGGCGCCTTCCCGCCAGTCGCTCAAGAAAGGGAGCCATGATCCTAAGAGCTTTTTGAAATAGCTAAACTGATACGAAATTCGAATATCGAAAGCCGAAACAAATTCGAACGATCAAAATGAGAATGACCAAAAAAAATAACTCGGCCCAATCCTGGCCAATTCTAGTTTGTTTTGGAATTTGGACATTGCAGTTTTGAGATTGTTTCGCATTTCGGATTTCGTGCTTCGGATTTCCTTGCTCCAGGAAGTGGGTTACATAGGAAGCTCAAGTCAATGATCTGAGATTGCTATTTCCAAACACAGAACTCTTGAGGCACGGCATGAGGAGGTTGAGATGCCCATCCGAGTATTGGTGACAAAAGATTTTGACCACATGAGCGAAGTGGCGGCGGATCTTGTCAAGAAAGACATCGTCCGAACCTTGCGAAGCAAGCGGGAGTATGTCCTGGGCCTGGCAACAGGGAGCTCGCCTACAGGCCTGTACAAGCACCTTGCCGGGGCTGCGAACGCGGGCGATTTCGACAGCGGCCGTATCCGCAGTTTCAACCTCGATGAGTACGTCGGCCTACCCGGGCAAAGTGCTCAGCAACGATTCATGCACCCTGAGAGTTACTGCTATTTCATGATTCAGGAATTCTTCGCCCTCCTCCGCCGCAAACCGATCGAAACAAGCCTGCCTGAAGGGTCTCTGATCGATCAAAAGAAGCTTCTGGCGGCACTCAAGACGCACCCCGAGGATTGGCGGGAAGTGGGCAAGGATGCGGGCCGGCAAGTTCGCATTAAAGCCTCACCGGAGTCCGCATACCTGGGATGGATCCGGAACGGCGTCCTGGGCGCCTACGGCAAAAAGATCAGAAAGGCCGGCGGCATTGATTTGCAGATCATCGGCGTGGGGGGTCGGGGCCATGTGGGGTTTCATGAGTCGGGAATTCCCTTTAAGGGCAGCGGGGTTATGCTGGTCAGGCTGGACGACGACACGGTGGCCAATGCAGTGACGGACGGGCATTTCCCCTCTGAGAAAGACTCCCCCCGGTATGCGATCACCATGGGCGTAGAGCTGATTTATCAGGCAAAGACAGTCTTGCTCCTCGCTTCAGGAGAGCGAAAGGTCAGGCCGGTGGCCGAATCCTTGCTTGGCGATCCAACCCCTGACGTTCCCATTTCTTATGGGCAAATCTATTCACAAAAGGGCGGCAACCTGATTTACGTGCCGGCCGAGAGTGCAGCCGGGGAATTGCTCGCCCAAAAGAAAAAGCTCAGAGAAAAAGGCATCACGATCTCTCAGGTATCTCAGCTCCAGAAAATACCGGTCGGGTCTTCATGAACCTCCTTGATCAAGGTTTCAAAATTTTTGCTTGGTTCGATCAGTTCGTAGGGATGCCATTTGGAATTGCGATCGGCCCAGAAAAGGGCCCACTCTTTCGTCCGGGGATTAAACCGGAATTGAGCGGCAAGGGATTCCTCGCGCATCCCGGGTTCGGCAAAGGCTGGACCTTCCTTGTAGAGAGTGACATGGTTTCCTCTAAACCTGAACCCCAGCCGCATTTCGTCGTGGAGATAAACCGGCAACCTCTCGCTGCAGTAAACAGCAAGGGTCTTTTCGATCTGTTTTCTCGTGATTTCCGGTAACGCCAAAGTTCACCTCCGTCTTTCATAAAACCCGTTTCACCCGCCCAATGACACTGTTTAGGAGTCGCACTTCTATTCTCCTCAGCCCTTAAATCTTGACCTGATCGATTCCACGCGCTACTTTGCGAAACTGATGATGGCGGAAAAGCGCGGGAAAGTCAATTTGGAGAAAGGGCAAAACAGGAAAATCCAGGCGACAGACGACGGACGACGGACAACGTCAAACCTGGAACGCATTCCTTTTGAGCGAGGTTTATGTTGATGAACGAAGATCGAATCGAGATACCCAAGCTGCAGGGGCATTCCTGTTTTGCCTGTGGGACCGAGAACCCGATCGGCTTGAACCTTCAGTTCTATCGGTCCAATGAAAGCATATGCGCGGACATCACTTTGAGCAAATATCACGAAGGCTGGCAAAACATGGCTCACGGCGGGATCATCTCGACCCTTCTGGACGAGATCATGTCCTGGACGATTATTTATTTCAAGCGGGTCTTCTTTGTCACGCGACGTATGGAGATCAAGTATATCCGGCCCGTCCTTATCGGTGTTCCTCTGACCGTGGAAGGGCATCTCATGGGAGAGAAAAGAGAGCCCTTCATTGGCGCACTCGCTGAAATCTTTGACAGGGAAAGGCAGCTTCTGGCAAAAGCCACTGGAGAGTTTGTAGAGCTTCCCAAAGACAAGATGGCCTTGGTTCCCGAAGGGCTTAAGGAAGACATGGCCAGCCTTTTCAATAAGTTCCGGAAAGGGGGCGGTGAAAATACGCGATAAGGAGGAGAACCATACAATGAACATTGAACAGATCAAAGTGGGGTTTATGGAGGTGTTCTGCTACCTCGTTTCATGCCCGAGGACCAAGGAAGCCCTTCTTATCGATCCGGCGGGAAATGAGCAAGAGCTGGTCGATCACATCAAAGAAAAGGGGCTGCGTCTTAAATACATCGTGAACACCCACGGGCATGGGGATCATACTTGCGGCAACAAGAAGGTCAAGGAACTCACGGGCGCAAAGATCATTATGCACGATCTGGACGATCAGGCCTTTAATTCGCCTGAGGGTGAGGCAATGGCTCGACAGTGGGGTTTCATGCCTTCGCCTCGATCAGACATAACGGTGAAAGACGGCGATCGGATCGTGATCGGAGATTTTTCTCTTGAGGTGATCCACACGCCCGGACACAGCCCCGGAGGGATTTGCCTTCACTATGACGGTCATGTTTTTACCGGCGACACACTTTTCGTGGGGGCTATCGGCAGGACGGATCTCCCAGGATCTTCCCA
>JAWOJI010000261.1:0-5938 GCA_046481735.1 Desulfatiglandales bacterium
CACCTGTGGCTCCCGCGACAATCGCGAGATTCAATGCTTTTGCATATTGTTGTTTTTCAACGGCAGATCTGAGTTCATCCGGTTCTTCACTCATGAAACAGGCGCTCCCTGATTCTTGTCACTTTCATGATGCGTAAAAAATACTGTGGAAAAGTATCCTTGTCAACCGCGGGCGCCGAAGCCCTGACCCAACATCGAGACAACATTCGCGGCACTCATCAATCTCAGCGAACTCCAACATTGATGACTTCGAAAAAGTCGTCAATCAGGACGGCACAGGAAAAAGCGCCAGATGCAAGGCGCGCGAATCTTGAGGAATGAGGCGTACATTGAAGTACGCCGCAGTGAAAAAAGATGAAGCGCAACGCCGCAGATGGACTTTTTACGAAGCCGTCAACATTGGACCTTGACAGGAATACGAGGGTGATTAGATTTGCCCAGTTTGGCAGGTCAACATGACGTCACCAGCAATTACCCACGGGTTTCGGTTCGTAATGGAAATTTTCATACCAAAGGAGGACGTCGATATGCTTATCAGAAGATTGGGTGAGTGGCCCTCGTTGAACCGGAGAAGCCCTTTTGAGGAAATTGATCGCATGCGCAGGCAGATGGATCGCATCCTGGGTTCTTACTCTTCGGAGGAGCCGGGTGCGACTTCCGCAGGTGTGTTCCCCCTAGCCAATCTCAGTGAGGACAAGGACGCTTACTATGTCCGGGCGGAACTTCCGGGTATGAAGGCGGGTGATTTAGATATATCCATAACCGGGAACACGCTATCCATCTCAGGAGAGAGAACGATTTCCGCTCAAGGGGAGAGTGTCAAGTATCACAGAAGAGAGAGAGAGGCGGGAAATTTCAGCCGCGTGATCACGCTACCCGGACAGGTGGACGCCAACAAAGTCGAGGCAAAGTCCTCAAATGGGGTCCTCACAGTTGTTCTCCCCAAAGCGGAGTCTTCCAAGCCCAAGCAGATTGCGGTCAAGGCTTCTTGACGGGAATCGGATGATGAGAAGGAGGGAAGAATCATGATGGACAAGGGAAGCAAGGAATTGCAGGCAAAAGAAAAGACCGCTGTTTCCACACCGGCGGAAGCCACCAGACCGGGACCTGTTTTTGCTCCCGCAGTGGACATTTTGGAGACTGAAAAGGAACTGATCCTCTTGGCGGACATCCCAGGGGTTAACTCATCGGATCTCGCCATTGATCTCAACGACGGTGTGCTGACTCTCTTAGGGGACGCAGCGCCACCTGAGACACAGGCGGAAATCGATATTTTCAGGGAATATCGAACGGGCAAGTACTTCAGGCAGTTTACCGTTTCCGAGGTGATCGACCAGTCCAAGATCGAAGCGGAACTCAAAGATGGGGTGTTGCAGCTTCACTTGCCCAAGGTGGAAGCTGTCACTCCCCGCAAGATCGCTGTGAAGGCTTCTTGATTTTCCCGTTCGTTTCCTGCAGAGCCGGAGATCTCCTCATCATTGAGCCGCGGAAACCTTCTTGATCGGTTCTTGGAAGAGTTTGCGGACCTTGTGCATCGGCGTACTCCGAGGCGGGCTCGGCTCGCTGCCTGTCCTCCCATCGGAGCGAGGGAGAGACAGGCCGATTCGGTTTTCTCCTCGCAAGCCATTCGTATTTTCCCTTGATGGGTAAGAAAGCTCGTTTTTGCGAAATCTCGGAAAGGTACAAATCCGGAATGAGCCAGCTTCCCTCGTATTTCCCGATTCTCTTGAAGATATTGCTGTGCGCAGCCATAAGCAGACCGAAAGCTCTCTCGCTCATGCCCAGAATCCGGGCTGCTTCCTGCACATTGACAAAGCCGTATCCGCCGCTCTCATACTCCTTTTTCGTGTGATAAACCGGGTTGAGCACCTCCTCTTCAAGAAATGCCTTGTCCCGTGAGAGCATTTTTGCCACAAGGACGGCCTGAAGCATTGCAGCAAGATGCATCCACGTTTTTTCCCGATATCGTCGGGGAAGTGCTTTCAAGGGGATCAACGGCTTTTCCAGGATGAGTCTTTCGCATTCTTCCCTGACCTTCCTTTCCCGCCAATGCGCCAATCGCTTCAGCTTCCCCCTTTTGTATTTTCCTGGGCTCCTGCCGAGATATCTTTTAGGGCTTTTCCGGCCCCAGGCTTTCAGGAACTCCAATTCCTCCTCAATTTCCGAAAAAAGGACAAAACCTTTCCTGCTTCCATAGATCTCTTCTCGGAGTTTTTCAAACCCCAGTCTGGAAGGTCGAACCAATACTTCTTGGGCCTTACGGTCAAGCTCCAGGAGCCGTCTGTAGAGCTTCTTGTCGATGGTTTTCAACCCTCCGGACTCGTAGGCCGCAACCCACCGGTTCAATAAACGACTGGGATGGACTTTTAAGCTCTTTTCCAAGCGATTCAGGACCGGCTGCACCATGGGGAAGGGCACCCGTCCCTCGCCCTGATTGAGATCCAGCTCTCTGATCCAACGCTCAATCTCCTCAGTGGACAGGCCTTGATCCAGAAATTTCTGTTCCATGATTTGCTCCAGCCTTCTCTCCACGCTCTTGGTGAGCCCGCTGAAAATGCGGTAATCGGTTTTTTTAACAGATCGCCTTCCTGAATAGAACTCGTGGTACAATTCCTTTTCTGTGATCCCTTCGTTCAAGAAAAGCCAGAGCCTTACCATTCCCCTGAAGTATCTCCCGTTCACCCGTTTGGGTTCCTGCGCCGGCGGATCCTCTCCGAATATCCTTCTGTAGTCGACCGCTGAAATGGAGTTGATCCTGCCGTGAACCAGATTGTATATCAGCCCATAGGGAAGCCCTTTATGCGCAGAAAATTCGGACACTTCTCCACTGAAGACTTCCCCGAAGAAATGTCTTAGAATCTCTCCAGTCAGTTCAATTCTCCGCTGTCGTTTCATGACTGCTCCTTTTACGAAACCCAGTCACGCTCTCCGTGTGGCTTCAAATCTGAAACAACCAAGTATAAATTGGGCTCAAATCGTTTTATGTCAAGATGCTCGGCAGGGTAGGTGCATGTCATGCGTTTGATAGGTACCACCGTGGCGCATCTTTTATCTAACAGCGTTCTTATGGACCGCGAAATCAGGGATTCACCACATGGATCATAACGAAAGAGGCTCTTTTTCAAAGAGCCTCTTTCACTTCATCACCCGGTCGGTTCTTCAGCATGCCTATCCATTGGCAGCAATGGCGACATCTTCCTGGGTAGCTTCGGACAGGGCCACACCGAGCGTCTCATCTATTCTTTCAACCATTACGATTTTTAATTCATCACGGACCTCCTGAGGCAAGTCATCCAGGTCGCGCTCGTTTCGTTTGGGCAGAAGGACCGTTTTCAGCCCTGCACGGTGAGCGGCCAGGAGCTTCATCTTGATCCCGCCTACAGGCAAAACCCGTCCCCGAAGGGTCACTTCACCGGTCATGCCAAGGTCGCCTCGCACGGAACGGCCGCTGAAAAGGCTCGCCACGGCCATCACCATCGCCAGCCCCGCAGAAGGCCCGTCCTTGGGAATAGCGCCTGCCGGCACATGGACATGAACATCCGTGTTCTCAAAAAGGCTCGGATCAAAGCCCAGTTGCCCTGCCTTTGACCGTACGTAACTGTGGGCAATCTGTGCGCTCTCCCGCATAACGTCCCCCAGTTGACCCGTAAGGGTGAGGTTCCCCTTCCCTTTCATACGGGTGGCCTCAATGAAAAGGATGTCCCCGCCCACCGCTGTGACTGCAAGGCCGGTGGCAATGCCCGGAATCTCGATGCACTCCGAGCACTCCTCTTCAAAGCGTTCCTTCTTAAGGTAAGATCTCACCGTCTCCGGCGTGATCGTTACGGCGCCCCTTTCTCCCCCCGCGATTCTCACCGCGCTCTTCCGGCAAATAGAACCAATCTGTCGCTCCAGATTGCGAACTCCTGCTTCCCGGGTGTAGTTTTGAATAATCTTTTTGAGCGCTTCTTCCGTGAATGTGATCTCATCCTCACGCAACCCGTTCACCTTCACTTGGCGAGGGACAAGATATCTTCCGGCAATGTGAACCTTTTCGTATTCCGTGTAGCCGTCCAGTTGGATGGTCTCCATGCGATCCCTCAGGGCCGGTGGAATGGTCTCCAGCTGATTGGCCGTGGTGATAAACATCACATCGCTCAGGTCGAAATCCACATCCAGATAGTGATCCCTGAAGGCATGGTTTTGGGCCGGGTCAAGTACCTCCAGAAGAGCGCTGCTGGGATCCCCACGCCAGTCCATGCCGATCTTGTCCACCTCGTCCAGCATAAAAACCGGATTCTTGGTTCCTGCCCTCTTGATCGCCTGAATGATGCGTCCAGGCATAGCTCCGATGTAGGTCCTGCGGTGCCCCCGGATTTCCGCCTCATCCCGTATCCCGCCAAGGCTCATCCGCGTGAAACGCCTCCCTAACGCCCTGGCAATACTCTGTCCCAGGCTCGTTTTGCCCACACCCGGAGGCCCGGCGAAGCAAAGGATCGCCCCCATCCCCTCCGGGGCATTGAAATCTTTCTGCTTCACCGTCTCGCCCATGCGCTCTTTCAGAAGTTTACGGACCGAAAGGTACTCGATGATCCGCTCTTTGACCTCTTCCAGATCATAGTGGTCTTCATCCAAGACCTTCCGTGCACCCTCGATGTCTGTCCGATCTTCACTGACGGCATTCCAAGGCAAGTCCAGGATCCAGTCCAGGTAGGTCTTGATGACAGAGTGCTCAGGCGCCTGCGGGGACATGCCTTTGAGGCGTTTCAATTCCCGGGTTGCTTCTTTTTTCGCTTCCTCGGGAAGGTTCGCTTTTTCGATTTTTTCAGCATATTCTTCCCCTACCGACTCGGTCTCTTCCGTGTCGCCCAGTTCTTTTTGGATCGCCTTCATTTGCTGCCGCAAGAAATAGTCCCGCTGGGCTTTGTCCATTTCTTCCTTGGCTTCTGTCTTTATTTTCTTACCCAGCACGAGAATTTCTTTTTCCTGAGAAAAATGCGTAATCATCGTGTGCAATTTATCTTTGAGACTTGATTGCTCCAGCAGTTTCTGCCCTCTTTCCACTCCAAGGCCGGCACTCCCAGCCAAGAGGTAGACAAGGTATCTAGGATCTTTCACCTGATCCAAAAATATGCCGACCTCCTTCGGCAGTTCCGTTGAGAGACTGAACACTTCCTTGGCCACTTCCCGAAGAGACCTGACAAGCGCATCCACTTCCACTCCTTCCTCCACCGTGTCGGGGGCTGGAGCAACTCGGGCCTTTAAAAAAGGGTCTGTAGCCTGCCAGTATTCTATCCGGAAACGTTCCAGACCCCGAACGAGCACCTCCAGGCTGTTTCCTGGGCTCTTGGTCACCCGTTCAATCTTGACTGCCGTTCCTACATCGTAGGTTTGGCCGGGCTGCGGTTCCTCCACCGATCCGTCCCTGGATGCCACCAGACCCACAATGCCTTCCTTCTTCACGGCCTCCTCGATCAAACGCACGGACCGGGGAACGCCGACCATCAGAGGTAACACTGAAAAAGGATAAGCCACCGTATTCCTCAGAGGCAGTATCGGCAATTCATGCGGAATCCAAACCGCATGTTCGCTTTTCGTTTCTGTATTCATGAGTTTTTTTCCTCCTGTGTTTCTTAGCTCCTTGGAAGCGCTCGACGCACTCTGCGCAAAACACCTATGAATGCCTATGTAAAATGATAACGCACATCGGCGAAATGTAAAGTCAGCCGGTATGTTATGCAAACGCTTTCAGGAGAAGTTCTCGCTGCAGAAGGCTATGCGCCACAGCAAGTCGGCAGGGATTTTCCCGATTCACCAGCAAGACATGATCTGCAGCTGGGAGGCTGTGAGGCTGAGGGAGGGAAAGGATGTTGAAAGTCAGGCTGTAGGCTGCGAGTCTTGTATCGCGAGCCCCGCACCGTTACGCTTGCTTATTGATTACCGCTCACCGGCTGCTTGC
>JAWOJI010000462.1:0-4586 GCA_046481735.1 Desulfatiglandales bacterium
ATGAAAAGGCAAACCTTAAGGCCAGAAAAATCTGGATTGAACAGTATGGGAAAAACTTGGGCTACTGGCTTGACGATACCTATACAACTGAAGTTTCGGTCCTGTTGGCCCTGGAGGATGCTGTTCAACTTGCGCAGGGTGGCCAGGTGGGATTTGTCGAAAAATCCTCTTTCCGCCAGTGCTGCGTACCAGACCGGGCAGGCATGGCCCTTGGAAAGGATGAAGCGGTCCCGGTCAGGCCAGGCGGGATTTTTCGGATCGATTTGCATGACCCGAAAGTAAAGCGCTGTGACGATGTCTGCTGCTGAAAGGGATCCTCCGGGGTGCCCTGCGTTGGCGGTCGTGATCATTTCTATGATGTCGCAGCGGATGGTGGCCGCCATAACCTTGAGTTCCTGAATGCTCATAGGCGCTTGAAATGATTTCAATGGCAGTTCCTCACGTCAAAGAAAAAATGTTGGTTTCAATGAACTTCCATGTCTCCAGGTAATCTCCTCCGGCCATGAGCCTTGCGATTTTTCCGCCGTCCACCTCATCCAGCTTTTTCCAGATCTTGTTGGAGATGCGGCTGTTGGCTTCAAACGTTTTCTTGATATCCCAGCGGGTCGGCGAGGTGTCGGAGGTCAGATAGCCCTTGTATCGGTATTTCTTGAGGTAGTAGAGGAACTCCACGTATTCCAAAAAATGCTTGGTTCCGCAGAAGTAGTCTCAGTCCCACCTGCCGTCATTGTCATTGATGTGAACGTAGAAGCGGTAAGGGCTTTCAGCCAGAAGCACCAGGGCTTCGGCCGGGTTTTCATTTCCGTAGGTGGAATGGCCGAAGTCAAGGGTCACCCCCATCTCCTTGACCTGCATGTCATTGAGGAGGCAAAGCGTCTTGGCTGCGTTGTCCACGAAGCACCGGCCCCTGGTTTCGCTGGGCTTGTATTCAATGAACAGGGGAATCTTTGTCTTGTAGGCTCCGGCCTCGCCGAAGGTCTCCACAAGGCGCTTCCAGGCCTTCGCATAGTCGTATTGAAATGCAAATTCGTACCCGTCTCCAAGGGGGCAGCACGTAACCTTGTCCGCGCCCGCGGCCTCGGCAAAATCCTTGGCGTCTTTGATGAAGCGGACCGCTTTGGCGCGGATCTCTTTGCGGTTGGAGGTCAAGCCGCCGTTTCGAAACTCCGGCTCCGCCTTGACGTTTACATTGACGGCGGCGATGTTGAGCCTGTATTTTTTCAGCAGGGACCTGATCTCTTTGGGGTCATTCACCTCGTAAGGGTACACGATCTCCACGCCGTCGCACCCCTCGATCTCAGCCATCATCTGGAACTTCTCCTCGAGCGTGAGGGGTTCGTTGTACTCGTGAAAGCGGTCCTTGGTCCTGGAGAGAAATCCCGTGATAATTCCCATTTTCAGCATTGTATGCTCCTCCTTAGCGTTGAAGCCTCACGAGTTCAGGATGGACTCGATGAAGGCTCGCGCCTTGCTGTATTCTTCGCAGGCCTTTTCGGGTGCGCAGATGATCTCTATGTCAAAGGGTCCGTTGTAGCCCGAGGCTTGGAGGGCGCTGACAAGCCTCGGCCAATCGATGGATCCGGCTCCGGGCCGCAGGGACAGGTTTTCGTTTCCGAAGTTGTCACACAGATGGGTGCCTGCAATGTGTGGCCCAAGTTTGGCAGGCACAAGGTAAAGGTTCTCCTTGGACGCCCATGCATGGCCTGTGTCGAAATTGAGACCCAGGGAGGCGGCGCCAAGGCGTTCACAGAGGCGCATGAAGCCGTCGATGCCGCCGATGATGGCTGAGGGGAGGATTTCGAGGGCCATGCGCCTGCCGGCTCCTTCCACGACGGCAAGGATGGCGCCGACCTTTTCCACACATCGGTCAAAGAAGCGCCGATAGTGCTCTGAGGTGGGAAGGCTCGGCGCTTCAAAGCCGCCGAGAGGCACGGTTACAACACGGCACTCCTCAAAGGGGTGGACAATCTCCAGCACGCCTTTCATTTCGTCGATTCCTGAACTCGAAAGAAGGCTGTCCGGATCGGCAAAGGCCTCCAGCATGAAATGGGCCACGAAGTGTCCGGCCTTCAGCCCCAAGTCCTGGGATGCTTTGCGAACCAGGACAGCGCCTGAGCGCGCCCAGTTCTCCAGGGTTTCCCTATGGTAGACCTCCAGCTGAAATCCCTGAAACCCTATTCCCGCAAGTTCCCTGAGACCTTCCGCGACCTCTTCGGGTGTGAAGCGATTGCCGAAGCGGGAAATGAAGTAGGCTGGTGAAACGCCGATGATCGGAAGTTCGCGTGGCATAGGTCAACCCTTAGGCTTGCGGTTTCTTTCGAAAAAGCTTCACAGTCTTTGCCACTCCTCTGCTCTTCAGGTTCCTGATGAAAGGAATTTGAATCAGAACCATCCAGGCCATGATCAGCACAAGCCCCAGGGAAACGGGCCGTGTAAGCACGGGCCAGAAGCTCCCCTGGGTTACCATAAGAGCGCGCCTGAGATTCTCGTCGGCCATGGGGCCCAGGATCACGCCGATCACAAGGGGCGCGATGGGGTATCCCATTTCAATCAGGAAGTAGCTGATAATGCCTACAGGAAGCATGAGGTAAAGGTTCCAGATATTGATTCCCAGGGAATAGGAACCGATGATGCAGAGCATCCCCACGATGGGCATGAAGATCGGCGCCGGAATGCGCAGCACCTTCACCACCTGTTTTGCCAGGGTCATGCCCGCCACCCACATGCATATGGAGGCAAGGAGCAGGATGGCGGCACATTCGATGATAA
Source organism: Desulfatiglandales bacterium (assembly GCA_046481735.1). Classification (GTDB taxonomy): domain Bacteria; phylum Desulfobacterota; class DSM-4660; order Desulfatiglandales; family HGW-15; genus JAFGDM01. The sequence goes on from JAWOJI010000462.1 coordinate 2,770, forward strand.
AGGTGGGGTGCTCAAAGGTGATCATGGGTCCCGGCGTAACTCCGTGAAGCATGAGCGCTCCCAGGAGCATCGCGGCAGGCGGGCTCCCTGGAATGCCCAGGTTGAGAAGGGGAATGATGGCGCCCCCGACGCACGCATTGTTGGCCACTTCGGTGGACAAGACGGCTGTTATCTCTCCTTTGCCGAAATTCTCCGGGTGCTTTGATGTGTTCTTGGCGGCGCCGTAGGACACCCAGGCGGCGATGTCTTCACCGATACCGGGCACGCAGCCTACGCCTACGCCTATCAAGGCGGAACGCACGATCTTGGGGATGTTGTGGATGATGGTCTTAAACTCAGGAATGATTCTCTGGAGCCTCTGGACGTCTCCGATCTGAATCCGTTCCCTCAAAACCTGAATGATCTGGGGAATTCCGAAAGCGCCGATCAGGACGGGAACAACTTCGATTCCGCTGTCCAGTTCAGGAATCCCGAAGGTAAAGCGGGGATAGAACTGGAGGCGATCCCGACCGACACAAGCCAGAAAAAGACCTAAGAAACCTGAAATCCAGCCTTTGATGACCAGGTCCGGCGTGGTCAGGGTGCCGCTGATGAGAATGCCGAAAAAAGCGAGAAGAAAAAATTCAAAGGAGGTGAACTGCAGGGCGAAATGCAAAACGACCGGTGAGACCGTCACAAGAAAGAGCATGCTGATGATGGTCCCGATGGCGGAGGACGTAGTGCTGAGGCCGATTGCACGGCCTGCCTCGCCTTTGAGAGCCAGGGCATAGCCGTCCAGGGCGGTGGCGGCGGAGGCAGCAGTTCCGGGGATGTTGATCAGGATCGAGGAGTAGGAGCCTCCGTACGTGCCGCCCACATAGATGGCAAGCAGGCAAAGCATGGCTGAACCTGTGTCCATGCCGTAGGTAATGGCGGTCAGGAGGGCGACGCCCAGGGTGGAGGTCAGGCCGGGAAGGGCGCCAAAGATTATACCCAGAATCACGGAGCCGAAAAGGATGGCGATGTGGGCCGGGTTTGAGATGTGATAAACCAGCATCTGAAAGTAAGTGCCCAATTGTTCGAAAAAAATCATGGGGAAGTCTTATCCTTTAGATCCGGGTTATAGGAATTCCAGGTACCAGATGTAATCGAGCATGGCCACTACGAGGCCCTCCTTGGGCATGGGGACCATGAGAAAATACTTGAAAACAACTCCGATGAAAAAGGGTGCGAGAATGGCCATGGTGATCGCGATTCGATATTTCCTGCGCAGGCTTGGGTCATGACGAATCCATTTCCAGGCATAAAGGCCGTAAACCATGAGAAAGCAGATGGCGAGCACGTCGGTCCCAAACGGGACCAGGGATGCGGCAAAGGCATCGATGCCGAAGGTAGAGTAGAGGATAAAAGCGGACTCTCCCATGGCATAGAGGGCGAGGAGCTTCTTGAGCAGGAAATCGTCATAGAAATAAAACATGGTGATAAAAGGAAACAGAAAGAAAACGGCGCTCACAAAAAAATCGATTTTCGGAAGGTTCAGAAACACAAGGGTCAAAAAAAGGATCGAAACTGCGTAAAACCGCATCGAACCGTCGCTCGTCAAGAACCACAACAGTCGTCTGCTCCCCAACCATTGAAGCGTTTTTTTCAGTTCCCCGGAGCCCACGGTTTTCAATCCAGTTCTGGAAAGCACGAAGCCCAAGAGCATGAGGACGCCGCCGATGAACAGGGGGAGCAGGGCAGGGGAGACATACCAAACGTTCATGACCCCGCCGAAGCTGTCCTTCATCGGCATCTTGAAAGCCTGGCCGACGATCCAGAGCCCCAGCAAAAACACG
>JAWOJI010000378.1:0-6789 GCA_046481735.1 Desulfatiglandales bacterium
GGCACACCACGGCCGTTTTGAGGGATCAGCTCTTGTGGCATGCGGTCCTCTATGGATCCGAAAGGGCGGCTCATTTTGCAGGTCTCGGGTTCTCCCGGCTCCTCAACGGAGAAAAAGCTCACCCGGACATCATGAGAAGTCTCATGCAGGCCGGGGCATTTTTTGGAGGCGAAGAGGTTTTCAAGTGGCTCACCGGTCGTTTCGAGGATTCTCAGAGCGAACATGAGCGAATGAACATCCTGATCGCCCTCGGTTGCTTCAAGGAGCCTGCGATTCTCGGAGAAGTGCAGGGCTATATCCTCAGCCGGGTGCCGGACAGGAACAAGTCCCTGGCTGTGGGTGTGCTGGCGGAGAATGTGTTTGCCATACCGCAAATGTGGGAATGGTACCTGGGGAACCGGGAACGCTTCGAGACCTTTCATCCTGTGCACCACGAAAGGGTGCTGGCGGCGATCATCCCTTATGCGGGCCTTGGCAGGGAAGATGAAGTGCGAAGCTTCTTTCGCGAGTACATGAAAAGGAACGATAAGGCGAGAGAGGTCATCAAGCTGTCCCTGGAGCGTCTTGAGATACACTCCGGGATGGCGCGTGCGTTTAATCTCTGAGCGGCCGGCAGACTCGCCTGTGAGGAACAGCAAGATTGCATCATGAAACCAAAAGTGGCAATGGGGAACATTTTTCCCGAACAGGAAGAGATGAAGCGTTTTGCACGGGAGTTCGGGTTCTCCGGGATAGAATGGTCCTTTGATCTGGAGTCGCTCCCCCGCACCCCCCGCAATGAGTCGGAATGGGTGAAGACCGTCACGGCCCTCAGGCCCTTCGAGATGCGTTTCCACTGCCCCTTTTACCAGGTGGATTTAGGGCACGACGATCCTCGTGAAGCGAACGAGGCGGATAACCTTTTCCGGCACATCCTTCGCCTGGTGGGCAAAGCAGATGGAAAATACCTCACCATTCACGTGGGACTGGGCCGCAACTCAACGGAGACCCTTTCGTGGGAAAGAACGGTCAGGAACCTGCAGCGCCTTGTACACTACGGGATGGAGCGCGGAGTGGTCGTGTGTCTCGAAAACCTGGCATGGGGCTGGACAAGCAGACCACCCCTTTTCGAAAAGCTTATCCGCAAAAGCGGCGCCGGGGTGACCTTCGACATCGGTCATGCCTATGCCTGCGAATCGGTGGTGAGCCGCCACTACAAAATCGAAGACTTCGTGGCGCCTCACGCGGACAGGGTCTTCAACGCTCACGTGTATCACACGGAGGTTTCCGGGTTGGGTCACGTACCGCCTGCGGGGCCTGCCGACCTAAGACGTCGGCTCTCCATCCTTGAGGGGGTTCGGTGTCCCTGGTGGGTCATCGAGATCAAGGAAACCGAGGCTCTGGTGCACACCAAGCGGATCATCGACGCCTACCTGGAAGAGAAGGAAGCGCGGGCCGGAAAAGGACCTGAGAGCGCCGTCATTTTGTGAGATTCGCAAAACCGGATTCACCAAAGGCAGGGAGAATGCTGAGAGAACATGAAAACCATTCTGGTTCTTCTGGACGGCCTGGGGGATAGGGCCTGCAGAGTTCTCGAGGATAGAACTCCCCTCCAGGCGGCCGTCACCCCCAATCTCGATCGCATCGCCTCACTCGGGAGCAACGGCCTTTTCCACGCCGCATCTCCTGGCCTGTGTTTGCCGAGTGAAACGGCCCACTATCTGATGTTCGGATACGAGGTCAAGGATTTTCCGGGTCGGGGTCTCCTTGAAGCGGTGGGATATAAAGTCCCTTTTGAGGAAAACGATGTGATCAGCCTGGCGCACTTCTCTTGTGTCGAGTGGAAGGGAGGCCTTCCGTTGTTGACCCATAGCCGAAGGGACATCAAGGGGGACAAGACGGATCTGACGTGCCTGTATTCGTGCCTGACTCCATTCGAGCAAGAGGGCGTTCACCTCGACCTTCACCAGACCGGCTTCAATGACGCCCTGCTGGTCCTTCACGGGGACGTTTCTCCCTTCGTGAGCGATCCGGATCCCATGATCATCGGCCGGCCCATGGCGGAAATCCAGCCCTTGGAAGGGAACCCGGAGCCCGAGAAATCGGTGCGGACGGCAAGGATCCTGAACCGCTACCTGAGTCACTGCCACAGGATTCTCACGGACCATGAGATCAACAGAAGGCGCAAAGCGAAGAGCGAGGCCCCTGCAAATTTCCTTGCCGTCCAGAGGTGCGGACGCCGAATCAGGCACGGGTCTTTTCAGAAACGATGGGGTTGGGCGCCCATGCTTGTCGGCTCGGGTGCCGTGTTTGCGGGGTTGGCGCATGAACTGGGCATGACCTTTGTGCGGATGAAGGACGGTGAAGATCCCGGCAGGGACCTGCGGGAAAGAATCGATCTGGCACTTTCGGATCGGTCTCATGATTTTGTCCATGTCCACACCAAGGCGCCAGATGAAGCAGCACACACAGGGGATCCTCTCGAGAAAGTGAAGGTCATCGAATCCCTGGACCGGGGTCTGGACTCTTTGGTGAAAGCTGTCGAGCAACGGGAGGACCTGCTTGTGGCCGTCACGGCCGATCACTCCACGGCAAGCATATCCGGACTGATCCATTCAGGTGAGCCGGTACCTGCGGTGATCGTCGGTCCAGGGGTCAGGCGGGACCGGGTCTCGACTTTTGACGAGGTAAGCGCTGCGGGAGGGTGCCTCGGATTTCTTCGTGGCAAGGAACTCCTCCTCATGCTGCTGAACTATGCGGATCGCTCCTCCTTGCACGGTCACCGGTTGTCCGCGGAGGAAAAACCGTATGTGCCGAGAACCTATAGTTATTGTAAATTAAAGCTTGAATAGCACGCTTTAACTCTTCTATTTCAAAGAATATAAATAGATTTCGAACAGGGCAGATTTGCAGTGGAACACGGGGCGGGCGTGCAGAATTCTCGCACAACCCTCAGGAACGGATGAGATAGAAGAATCGGGAACCTTTGGCGAAGAAGATTTTGACGCAACCGGAGAATTCAACGATGGCTGGAAAACCGACCTACGAGGAACTGGAACAAAGAATCGTAGCGCTTGAAGAGGAATCCTTCAAGTGGAAGCAAACCGAGGAATTGTTGACCAAAGCATTGAAAGAGGCGGACCTGCAGAAGGAGAAATTCAAAACCGTGGCGAACCACTCTCCTTTCGGCGTCGCCCTGATTGCGAAAGACGGCAGTTTCAGCCACATCAATCCCAAGTTCAAGGAGCTGTTCGGCTATGGTGAGGACGATATACCGAATGGAAGGGAGTGGTTCAGGAAGGCCTACCCGGACCCCGAATACCGCCGAACGGTTATCGCCGCATGGATCAACGATATGCAGGGAGCGGAAGTGGGTGAAAAACGGCCCCGCAATTTCAAGGTGACCTGCAAGCAGGGGGAGCGCAAGATCATCAACTTCATCTCCGTGATGCTGACCACGGGTGAGAATATTGTAGCCTGTGAGGACATCACCGAGAGGCTGGGTGCTGAGGAAACTGTCCGCGAAAGCGAACGCCGAATGTCTCAAATCATCGAGTTCCTGCCTGATGCCACCTTTGTCATAGATTCGCAGGGCAAAGTAACAGCGTGGAACAAGGTCATGGAATCCCTCACGGGAATAAAGGCCGCGGATATGCTGGGAAAGGGCGATTATGCGTACGCTGTTCCCTTTTATGGGAGGCAGAGGCCCATCCTGATTGACCTGGCCGTGAAGCCTGATGCGGAAATCGTCCGCACCTATTTGAGCTATTATGAGGTTGGGGATCGGTTGATATCCGAATCCTACCTTGCCGATTTTCTGGGCCGGGGACCGACTTGGCTTTGGAAAACCGCCTCCCCTCTGTACGATCCTGAAGGGCGAATTGTAGGCGCCATTGAATCCGTTCGTGACATTACGGACCGAAAGAGGGCGGAGGAAGCGCTGAGGAAAAGACTCGATTACGAAAGGGCGGCGGCCGATTGCATGCGCCTGCTGGTCGAGCCCTGGAATATACACGAGCAATTGCAGAAGGTGGTTGGAACTCTTTGCCGTACCGTGGGCGCCAGCAGGGTGTACATCTTCCGGAACGAAGAGAGCCCCACGTCCGGTCTTTGCATGACCCAGATCCACGAGGCGGTTACAGAGGGAATAAGTCCGCAAATTCAAAACCCTCATTTGCAGCAGCTCCCATACCGTGAAGGTGGGCCCTCTCTGTTTCCTGTTTTAAAGGCGCGGAGACCCTTTGCAAGCCTGGTAAACCAAATCCACGGGCCGGAGCGTTCTATTCTGGAGGAACAGGGCATCCTGTCCGTGCTCATCTTGCCCATTTTTTGTGGCCCGGAATTTTGGGGGTTCATCGGCTTCGATGACTGCGCAGCCCCACACCAGTGGCATGAGGACGACATCAACCTTCTCCAGGTTGTTGCGGACGGCATCGGGGCAGCCGTTCTGCGGGAGCGTTCCGATAGAGCGCTGCGGGAGAGTGAGGAAAAGTATCGCACGATTCTTGAGAACATCGAGGACGGCTACTATGAAGTGGATCTTGCCGGCAACCTGACATTTTTCAATGAGTCGGCCTGTAAACTTCTCAGATATTCCCGGAACGAATTGATGGGCATGAACAACCGCGAATACACCACCGAAAAGAATGCCCAGATCATCTACAAAACCTTCAACGAAGTGTACAGAACAGGGGTTCCGGCAAAAGGCTTTGACTGGGAAATCGTGCGAAAAGACGGGACAAAACGGTCCATTGAAAGCTCCGTCTCCCTCATACGGAATGACTCAGGCCGGCCGATAGGGTTTCGGGGCATTGTTCGGGATATCAGCGAGCGAAAAGAGCTGGAAGCCCAGCTCCGGCATGCTCAGAAAATGGAGGCCCTTGGCACTCTGGCCGGAGGCATAGCCCACGACTTCAACAACCTGCTCCAGGCAATTAGCGGCTACACCCAACTGCTTCTGTGGGGGAAGAGCGAGGATGACCCGGGGGTCAACGAACTAAAAGAGATAGAAAGAGCCGCCGGTCGGGCGGCGGACCTCATCCGCCAGCTCCTGGCTTTCAGCCGCAAAGTGGAGGGGGCGCGCCGACCTGTCGACCTGAACCAGGAAATCATGGATGTGGAAAAGGTTCTTCAGAGGACCATTCCTAAAATGATCGATATTGAGATTCGCCTGAGCGACGACCTCTGGACCTTCCGAGCCGACCCTATTCAGATGGAGCAGATTTTGTTGAACCTGGGGAGCAATGCGGCGGATGCCATGCCGGAAGGGGGGAAATTGAGGATCGAAACACGGAATGCGTCCCTGGATGAAGACTTCTGCCGAAATCACCTTGGGGCGGTGGCAGGGGATTATGTGCTCCTGACGGTCACGGACACGGGTCACGGAATGGACCTGGAGACGGTTCAGCATATCTTCGAGCCCTTTTTCACGACCAAGGAGATCGGAAAAGGGACCGGTCTGGGTCTTGCTTCAGTGTACGGCATTGTTAAGAGCCATGGTGGGTACATCATCTGTGAGAGCGAAGTGGGTCGTGGAACCGCCTTCAAGATCTACCTGCCCGCAGCTGCAAAAAAGGACGGAAAATCCCAAAGGCTCGTGGAGAGGACCCTGCCGAGAAGGGGAAGTGAGACCGTTCTTGTCGTGGATGATGAAATATCCATCAGGGAATTCGCAGAGCGGATTCTCCGGCGTTTCGGATACCGGGTTCTCCTGGCCCGAAGCGGAGAAGAAGCCCTGGAAGTTTACCAGGGGCGGAAGAGTGCCATTGACCTGGTGATTCTCGATCTTGGAATGCCGGGCATGGGAGGCTACGCATGCCTGCGCGAGCTGCTCAAGGCAGACCCTTACGCGCGCGTCATGATTGCCAGCGGATATGCGATAGACGCCGGAATGAAGGAGATCCTGAGATCGGGAGCAGCCGCGTACGTCGGCAAGCCCTATCAGTTCAGAGAGTTGCTGGAAGCGGTGCGGGATGTCCTGGATGGGAGGAATAGGGAAACCCTCTACGGATCGTGATGCCGTATCTCGCCCATGGCTGCATTAAAACGGGTTGCAGGATGAAGAAATTCATCGGTGCGGTTGACCAGGGAACGACGAGCACGCGGTTCATGCTGTTTGATTGGAACGGCCGGATCGTGGGATCTGACCAAAAGGAGCACCGACAGATTTTCCCGAAACCGGGATGGGTGGAGCAAGATCCCATCGAGATTTGGAACAACACGCAGCTTGTCATTCAAGGCGCTCTGTCCCGTGCAGGGATCGAAGGTTCGGCAGTGGCGGCTATCGGTTTAGCCAACCAGCGTGAAACCACGGTGGTCTGGGATAAAAAAACGGGGAAGCCCTATCACAATGCCGTTGTGTGGCAGTGCACCCGCACGGACGAAATCTGCAGGAACCTCGCGGAGCAATACGGACAGGAAGCTTTTCAAGCCAAGACGGGGCTTCCGGTTGCCACCTATTTTTCAGGACCCAAGCTCCGGTGGATCCTGGACAACGTTCCCAAGGCAAAACGTGCAGCTCAGAAGGGGGATGCACTTTTTGGAACGATTGAGACCTGGCTTATCTGGTGGCTCACCGGCGGGCCTGAGGGCGGGGTTCACATCACGGATGTGACCAATGCAAGCCGCACCATGCTTATGGATCTGGACACCCTCGAATGGGATGAAACCATCCTCCGGGCCTTGAATATTCCGAGGCCCATGCTGCCCGGGATTGTTCCTTCCAGCGACAGGAAGCTCTGGGGAACCACGTTGAAGGGGGGGTCCTCTCGCCCACCCCGTACCGGTCTGCGGCGCCCTGGGCGACCAGCA
>JAWOJI010000414.1:0-8247 GCA_046481735.1 Desulfatiglandales bacterium
GCACGGCAAAGGCGGCGCAGCCGAGTTGCTGGGGATAAAACCGAGCACCCTGAGATACAGAATGAACCGGTTGGGGATCCCTTACGGGAGGAAGTCCGCGAGACAGGAGTGAAAGCCTTCCCGGCCATGTAGAAGTAGTTGAGAGTATTGAATTTCGGCGAAGGCCGATAGAAAACAATTTTCTTGAAAAGAACCAACCAACGAAATAAGAGATTCCATATCTTGCATGAAACCTGTGCCCGGCGATCCTTTTGGAGCAGCTTCGCCGCTGAACAACAGGAGAGATGAACGAGGAGGTTTGAAAAACTATGCGTTCGGATATTCTTAAAAAAGGAATCGAAACCCTGCCCCACAGAGCGCTTCTGATGTCCGCAGGAGTCAAGAAAGAAGATTTTTCATCGGACAAGCCCTTCATCGGCATTGCCAACAGTTACAACAATATCATCCCAGGGCATATCCATTTAAACGACCTCACCGCTGAAGTGAAACGGGGCATTATAGATGCCGGCGGAATTCCTTTCGAATGGGGGGTGCCGGGCATCTGCGACGACATCGCCATGTTCGTGGAGATGCGGCTCAGCCTTCCGAGCAGGGAGCATGTGGCCGACAACATTGAGCTCATGACCCTGTCCCATTCCCTGGACGGCTGGGTGGGAGTGACGAACTGCGACAAGATTACTCCCGGCATGCTCATGGCCGCTGCCCGCCTCGATCTTCCTGCCGTCATCCTCACCGGAGGACCGATGAAAGCAAATGTCATTGACGGCGCCAAGCACCATCCCATCGAAGGCTTCAAGATTGTCGGACAGGTCAAGGCAGGAAAAATGGGCGTGGAAGAGGCGGAAGGAATGCTGTCGACGATGGCATGCGGTGCGGGGTCGTGTGTCGGCCTTTACACGGCAAACACCATGGCCGTGGTGACCGAGGCCTTGGGAATGTCCCTGACAGGATGCGCAACAACAACCGCCCTGGACCCGCTCAAGAGAGTCCAGGCCTATGAAACGGGAAAGAGGATTGTCGAACTGGTAAAGCAAGGGCTCCGGCCAAGGGACATCATGACCAGGGGAGCCTTTGAAAACGCAATCATGGTGGATATGGCCATGGGCGGTTCCACCAACACCGTGCTCCACATTCCGGCCATTGCCAAAGAGGCCGGGATGGACATGACACCGGATCTTTTCGACGAAATATCGAGAAAGACACCCAACCTCTGTTCCATCATCCCTGCCGGAACCTACGAAATGGCCGACATCGACCAGGCCGGGGGCATCCCCGCGGTCCTGAATCGTTTGGCGGACAAGATCCAGGATTCCCCCACCGTCAACGGCCTTTCTATCAAGGAAATCGCAAATAAAGGCCGCGCATTGAACGACGACGTGATCCGAACTCCCGAGAATGCCTACCATGCCCAGGGAGGCATTGCCGTGCTCAAGGGCAACCTGGCAAAGAGCTCGATCATCAAGCAGACGGCCGTCCAAAAAGAGATGATGGTTCACTCAGGGCCGGCAAAGGTGTTCCTCACGGAAAGGGACCTGATCGACGCCCTTGGAGCAAAAAAGATCTCTGAGGGAGACGTGGTGGTATTGCCGTTTCAGGGACCGGCCGGTGCGCCCGGAATGCCCGAGATGCTTACGCCGACGGATGCTATCAAGGGCGCAGGATACCAACGGGTGGCCCTGGTTACTGACGGGCGATTCTCGGGGGCCACCACGGGACCCTGCATCGGGCACGTTGAACCGGAAGCTTACAACGGGGGCGCCGTTGGTGCAGTCAGGGACGGGGATGTGATCGATATCGACATTCCCAATAGGAAGCTGAGTGTAAGAATCTCGGACGAGGAGATCCAATCAAGGCTCAGGACCATGAAAGCTCCTGAAAGAACCCTCACGCCTCTCTTGCGGTCTTTCAGAAAGCAGTTCTCCGTCTCGATCTCTTGAGATGAAGCGCAACGCCGCAGATGGGCTTCTTACGAAGCCGCCGAGCATTGGGGAAAAGAAACACATGGCAAAGTCCGACCGTGTTTGGAGACTTCTAGACACCCCGCCCATGACGGCCGCCGAGAACATGGCCATGGACGAAACCCTGCTTGAGCTGAGAGGCCTTGGGAGGACTCCCGACACCATTCGGTTTCTCCAGTTCGAGCCGAGGTGTGTGCTCGTTGGATATCACCAGTCCATCTCCGAGGAAATCCGCACACCATACTGTCTTCAAAACAATATCCACATCAACCGGCGGATTACCGGCGGAGGCGCCATTTTCTTCGACGAAACCCAATTGGGGTGGGAGGTGATCTGCCGCAAGGCCTTCTTCAACACATCCATCCCGAATGAAAACCTGTTCAGAACCTTGTGCGACCCCGTAATTCTGGCGCTGAGGCGCTTCGGTCTTGAAGCCAGGTTTCGACCCAGAAACGACATCGAGATAGAAGGGAGAAAGATCTCCGGCACAGGCGGAACCGACTCCGATTCCGCCTTCCTTTTCCAGGGCACCATGCTGACGGACTTTGATGTGGACGCCATGCTCAAGGCCCTGAGGATCCCGGTTGAAAAACTCAAGGCCAAGGAGATCGATTCGGTGAAGGAAAGGGTCACTTGCCTGGCCTGGGAGCTGGGATACACCCCTGCCTTGCGGGAAATCAAGAAAGCCCTTGCCTGCGGCTTTGAGTCGGTCCTGGGAATCCGCCTCGAACCTGCAGGGCTCACGGTGCAGGAAGAGGCCCTGTTCAGAGAAAAACTTCCCTATTTCCAGTCCGAGGAATGGATTGACTTTGTGCGTCCCAGGACTGCCGGGCGAGAGGTAATCCAGGGCGCCTACAAGTCCGAGTCCGGCCTGGTGCGGATTACCCTGGTCGTGGACCTTCACCGGAAAAGAATCAAGGATCTTTACATCACCGGCGATTTCCTGTCCTTTCCCTCAAGGGCTCTCTTTGACATGGAGGCAAACCTGAGAGGAGCGAAGTTGGAAAGGGATAGCCTTCACAGCAAGGTACGCGGGTTTTTTGAAAAAGGACTGATCACGGTTCCCGGCATGGGCGCCGAGGATTTTATGAAGCCTTTTGATCAGGCACTCAGCAAGATTGAAATCTCCAGGTTCGGCATACCTCTTGAATTGTGCAATCTCATTTCGGTGACCAATGGCTCTTTTGGGGACATCCTGCGTCTGGGTCCCTCTGCACTGCTTCTCCCTTACTGCTCCAAGCTGGTCACCTGCGACCTCAGGTATTCGAAGGCTTGCCGCAGCTGCGGGGAATGCAAGGTCGGCCAAGCCAGGGATGTCGGAATTCATGCCGGGATGAAACCCGTGTGCATCGTCAGTTTTGAAGATCTTATGGCGGAGTTGCTGAGACTGAAGGGCGCCGGCGTCAAAGCATTCATCGGCTGCTGTTGCCGGCCCTTTTTCACCAAGCATGTGGACGACTTTGAAAGAGCCGGCCTTCCGGGCATTCTTCTCGATATTGACAATACCACCTGCTATGAGCTGGATTTGGCAAAGGAGGCCTACGCAGGCAGATTCGAGTCCCAGACCAGCGTCAATCTCGATCTTCTCAACGCCGTGCTATCGGCAGCGGCGAGGATATAATGGGCCGCACCCAAACCTGTGACATCCTCGTGGTGGGGGCCGGACCCGCGGGCTGCTCCGCCGCGCTTGCAGCTCGTGCAAAAGGCCTTGATGTGATTTTGTGCGAAAAAAAACCCGTTGTCGGCCTTCCTGTGCGTTGTGCGGAACACATTCCGGCCCTTCTGAGGCTCGAAACCCGGATCGACTCCTCATCGGTGGTTCAAGCCGTAAAGGGCATGAGGACGGTTCTTCCCGACGGTACGTCCTTTGAAACTGCTGCGCCGGGCTACATGATTCGCAGGGATCTCTTTGACCAGGCGCTCGCCGAGCATTGTCGTGAGCAAGGCGCCGAGATCATAACCGCCGCCAGGGCCGTTGAAAAAGACGGCCGTGACGTGATCCTTGCCAAGAAGAATGGGGAGACTTTGCGTATTCGTCCGGCGGTCATCATCGGCGCCGATGGACCCCGCTCCACCGTCGGTCGCTGGATGGGGTCGGTCAACAGGGACCTGGTTCCCGCCCTGCAAGCCAGGGTCCGTCTTCTCGAACCCATGGACGTGACCGAGGTGTACTTCCTCAAGGAAATCTTTGGTGGCTACGGGTGGCTTTTTCCAAGGGGGAGCCAAGCCAATGCCGGGCTCGGCATGAGACAATCCGGGTCAACCCGCCCCATTCGGGAGGTTTTCAGGGTGTTCCTGGCTTTCCTTGCAGAGACCGGGAAAATCGAGGTAAGAATCAAAGGGTATATGGCTGGGTGGATTCCTGTCCGGCCCTGCCCTGTGACGGTTTTTGAAAACATGATTCTTGCGGGCGATGCCGCGGGACAGACCCATCCCATCACCGGTGCAGGGGTCCCCCAGGCCGTGGTGTGCGGCAGGATGGCGGGCGAATGGGCTGCAAAGGCGGCGTCCGAGGCCGACACCGCTCTTTTGAAGGGCTATGAAGAGGAATGGAAGGACCTTTACGGGGAAAGCCTGGAGCGCGGCGTGCAGCGAAGAGAGATGATGGAGCGGCATTGGGATCGCTTCGAGGAGATCCTCCCCTTCTGCTGGGTGGGTTTCAGGGACTATTATGGGAGACTCTGACATGAAAACGGAAGCACCGCACCGTGGGCGCCGCGAGCTGCAGGAGAAAATGCAGGTGGCATGGGGGCTCACCAGGGAGGCTTTTGGGGATGTCATTACCTTTTATGTTCCAGGCATGTTCCGCTATAACGGGATTTCCGGGAGATATCCCGCCGTCTCCATCACCGGCGACCGCTGCGCCCTTCAATGCGACCACTGCAAGGGTTCTCTTCTCACCACCATGCCGGACACAGCAAACCCTGCAACGCTCCTGGATGCATGCCTCCGGTTCAAAAGCAAGGGCCACCATGGCGTCCTCATCAGCGGGGGATGCGATGAAAAGGGACGACTGCCATGGGAGCCCTTTATTGACGTCATCTCCAAGGTCAAGCAGGAAACCGGCCTTTATATTACCGTTCACTGCGGCCTTGTGGACCGGCAACAGGCCCGCCTCCTAAAGGAGGCCGGTGTGGATCAGGCCCTGCTGGACGTGATCGGGGACGATGAGACATACAAAGTCGTTTACCATGTGGACTTCGGGGTCTCTGAAATCATCCGCTCCATGGAAGCCCTTAAGACGGTGGGCCTTGAGATGGTCCCCCACGTGGTTTGCGGTCTTCACTATGGGGAGATGCGGGGGGAAAGAAGGGCGCTGGACATGGTTGCCGCTTTCAATGTGAGTCGGCTCGTGATCGTGGCGGTCATGCCTCCCAAAGCAACGCCGGAGGTAGTTTTTCAATCCCCCTCGCCCTGGGAGGTGGCGGATCTGATTGCCGAGGCCAGGCTCAAAATGCCCCGGTCCCACCTCAGCCTGGGTTGTGCAAGGAAGAGAGGAGAGGCGGACATGGACCTTCTGGCCATAAGGGCCGGGATAAACCGGATGGCAATTCCGTCGGAAGAAGCCCTGCAGCTTGCCCGAGAACTTGGATTGAAGGCGAGGTACCAGAGGACTTGCTGTTCTGTCTCCCTAGACGTTGCTGGCGATCAATGGTAACACGACGTCGGCTTAAGAAAGGTTTCGTTTATGTATCAAGATCAACCAAAGGAGCAGGAGAGCCCGGAGGTCCTTCGCATGAGTCTTGCCGCAGCCATGACCCTGGGTCTCAAAACCGGCTTGTTTTACAGAAATGCCAGGCTTTACTGCATCAACCTTCTCCTCACCTACAGGAACGGGTGCGCCGCCAAATGTGCATACTGCGGCCTGTCGAGCAAGCGTCCGGGCCGCTACGAACAAAAGAGCTTCATCAGGGTCAGTTGGCCGGAGGCTTCTCTCCATGAGATCGTTCACAGGATCGGTGAACGAAAGGATAAGGTTAAGAGGATCTGCCTCTCCATGATAACCAACGGCCGGGCCGTGGAAGATACGAGGGATGTGGTTTCCCGGCTCCGCTCGAGTTTCGATATTCCCGTTTCCGTGCTCGTCTCGCCCACTATTCTGGGAATTCAGGACCTTGCCGCGTTCAAGGATGCAGGAGCGAACCGGATCGGTGTGGCCGTGGACCTCGCCACTCCGGAACTCTTTGACGCCTACCGTGGCAAAGGGGCCGGAGGACCCCACCGCTGGAACAGGTACTGGGAGTGCCTGGAACAGGCCCTTTCCGTCTTCGGCAGAAACAAAGCGGGCGCCCACTTCATGGTGGGGATGGGCGAGAGCGAAAAGGAGATGGCTGCCGCGATTCAGCGGGTAAAAGACATGGGCGGCTGGACTCATCTTTTTTCTTTCTTCCCTGAGCAGGGTTCTCTTATGTCCGACAAACAACCCCCGCCCATGGATCAGTACAGGCGCATCCAGCTTGCAAGATACCTCATAGACAACGGTCTATCGAATGCGGCAGCCTTCACTTTCGACCCGGAGGGCAAGATTGTTCGCTTCGGCCTCCCGCCCTCGGAAAGGGATCGGGTGATCGATTCAGGAGAGCCCTTCCGCACCAGCGGATGCGAGGGCTACGACGGAGAGGTGGCATGCAACAGGCCCTACGCAAACTCCAGGCCGGGCCCCTATATACGCAACTATCCCTTCCCTCCCGAGAGGGCCGATATCCTGCGCATTCGAAAACAAATGGGAATGAGGAACCGGGCAAACGCTCCCTTGTCGGTCGAAAAGGCCTGATCCGCTTGTCCCCAAATCAGAAAATTCGTAACAGTTTAGCAGCTTTTTGAAATCCAAATTTGCCGGTCCGGGCATGGGGGTCTCTCTCAAAACTGAAGAACGAAGGCGCCACACCACTGTACTCAGCTTTGGGCAATCGGTCTCTATTCCTTTTCTGTTGTGAGAGGGATCCCCCATGCCTGGTGCTCATGAGGTTTTCAAAAAGCTAACTGTAAGGCTCTCGCTGCGCCCTTCCCCGCCATCACCTCTTCCAGCGCTTTTGGGATCCGGCGGATGATTTCGAGCACCTGGGTCGCCGGCGTGGGGTCTGCATAGAAACCCGCCAGCCTGTTGACCCTGGCTGCCAGAACCGCTGAATCCTCAACGCTCTTCCCTGATGCTACTAGGGCCGAAACGATGCCGGTCACCGTATCTCCTGTGCCTCCCACGGGCTCCAAAGTCTCCACCAGGGGCTCATCCACCGTGGCCAGGATGCCTTCCCTCGATGCAATGTGGTCACGGCTGCCCTTTACCAGAAGAATGCGTGCCCCATTGTCATGCTCATAGGCCCTGGTGATGAGTTCCGGCACCCGGTTTTCTTCATGAAGGATGAACCCTCTGGTGTAGAAAGGGTGGGGTGCCTCCTCGTCCGTCAGGAAGGCCATCTCTCCTGCATCCGGGGTGAAAAGATCATAGGCCCCGGCCTGCCCGCTCATCTTGGCTGCGTACATGAATCCTGCATCCGCAATCAGAACAGGCATTGACCGCATTTCTTCAACCGCAAAGAGGACCCGGTTGTGCCAGTCCACATCGGGTTGCAGGTAATGGAAGGTCATGACCTCAAAGGCCTTCTTCGGCAAATGCTTGACCAGGTAAGCGTAGAGGTCCCTGCTGCCCTTTCCCGTGCCTATGTCGCCTACAAGATAGGCGAAGGGTTTGGCATTTCCCAGGACCTCCCCTGCCGCAATCGCGGCGCCGAGCAGGGCCGGCGTTCCGCGGTTCACAGGGATGCTTTTCCCTTCCACGACCACGGCGTCCCGCTTACGCCGAACCTCTCCTGCCACCAGGGGGAAAGACTCATAAGGGACTGTGCCTACGACGGCGAGCATCGGCGAATCATCTCTTCATAAGCCAGTTGGAGCGCATAGCCGCAGAGGGTGTGGCCGATGTCCCTCGGGCTCGGCGCATTTGAAAGTAGCTTCCCAACCATCTCCTGCGCCAGAAAAGGGACATCCGGGCAGCCGCCTCCTGAGACGTTCACAATGGTCATGGTTTTCTTCTCTATGGTCAGTTTCATGTTGGCCGCCCGGACCATGAGATAGTCGCCGAAGTCCTTTGTGTGAAAAAGGTTTACAGGTTCCAGCAAGGCACTCAACACCGGCACCACCTTCAAGGGAGGAACGCCGGCCTTTTCGAGGACCCTTCGAACATTGAGTTCTTCAATCAGCGGAAATTCGATCACCAGATCGCACCCTGTTCTGATCTCGGGTGGGGGCCCCTTGACCTTGACGTCCCACCCTTCAGCCTTCAGCGCGC
>JAWOJI010000039.1:0-2609 GCA_046481735.1 Desulfatiglandales bacterium
GCTCATAACCGGGACAATATCCATAACAAAATGGTGCCACGGACAAGCAAGGCTTGTCCGTGTAGGCACAGAGCACGGACAACTTTCAGTTGTCCGTGGCACCGGAGAAACAGGGCAGATTTCATATTCCGTGCACCGGAAAAATCCTTTCCTGGATGAAGGCCACAACCCTTCGCGCCTCTGCAAACGCCTTTTCTTTCACGTCTCCTTTGGTGAAGAAAGGGTGATCGAAAAGACTTCCCACTTCCTTTTCCGGCCCGAACATCATGCCGCCCACAAGACCTGCAAATTCATCCTCCGGCTCCACGTGATTCAGGATGGCCCACGCCAGGGTCCAGCACCGGGCTGTGCGATAGAGGTCATACCCCCCTCCGCCAAGGGCAAGGATCTTCCTGCAGATGGGCATGATGCCCCTGACGGCCTTCTGGTACCCGTTGTTCGTGAGTTTGAGGTGGGTGAGTGGATCGGAGATCAGGGTGTCGGCGCCTACTTCAACAACAATCATATCAGGAGAGAAGGCCTTGAGGATCGGAAATACCGCCTCGTCCAGGACAAAGGAGTAGACCTCGTCATCCGTCCCGGGTTCAAGAGGCATATTCACCGTGTACCCCTCTCCTTCCCCGCTTCCCGTTTCGGTTTCATTCCCGGACCATGGGTAAAGCGTCTTGCCCGTCTCGTGGACCGACAGGAAAAGCACCCTTGGATCATCGTAGAAAGCTTCCTGCACACCGTTTCCGTGGTGGGCGTCGAAATCCACAAAGGCGATCCTGACATCGGGTTCAGCCTGAAAAGCCGACATAAGCGCAATGACGACATCATTGATGTAGCAGAAACCCTCGGCATTCCCGGAGCGGGCATGGTGAAAGCCCCCCAGGGGGTTGAAGGCCACCTGGGCCCGGCCCGCGAGGATATCTTTGAGCGCCCCATTGGTACCTCCCGCAGCCTTCAAAGACCATTCGTAGATGCCCTGCAGGATGGGAGTGTCCGCTGTGCCCAAACCCCGTTCGAGCATGCGGATAGAGACACGGCCCAGGCTTGCCTCTTTGAGCAAGGCAAGGTAGTCCGGATCATGAAAAAGGGTGAGCAGCGCTTCATCGATCGGTTCAGGGGCCACCACCTTCATCCAGGGGTAGTTGATCACCCCGTACCGCGTGCAGAGGTCAAAAGCCTTCGTCGCCCTCTCGGGTTTGAAGGGATGGTCGGGCCCAAAGTCAAAGCTCCCCATTTCATCGGAGTAAACGAAGTGGGAAGGCAGCCGGTCTGCGTTTGCTTTTACCATCCTGAAGAAGTTCCTCTCGCAGAGCTCACAGCGGGCACGACGTTCCATTCAAGTGCCGCCGGCTGAATCCGGCAGCTTGAGGGACAAAGTTGACGGCTTCGTAAAAAGTCCATCCGCGGCGTTGCGCTTCATCCTTCGTCATTGCGGCGTACTTCTATGTACGCCTCATTCCTCAAGATTCGCGCGCCTTGCATCTGGAGCTTTTTACTGTGCCGTCCTGATTGGCGACTTTTTACATGGCTGTCAAAGTTACAGAGCGGGAAGTTTTTCTGCTTTGTGCCTTTGCGCCTTTGTCACTTTGCCCATTTCTATAAAACGGGTCAAGGCGTTTCTTTTGACATGCTCTGCAAAATCGGCTAATCATCGCTCATGGCAACGATCCGGAGGCTGAACAATCTGTATCGCCTGGAAAAAGAGGGAGTTTACAGAATCCTCATTCCCCCTTCTCTCTTCCGGCGATTCAGGGTCGATCCTGTGACCCTCTGCAACGAAAGAGGCGAGAGGGTCATCCGGTTCTTCTGCCCTCAGGGGGACCGGACATGCCTTGTGGAGATGAAGTTTCCCGAGATGGAGGACCCTGTTTATTCCCTTCAGCTTACCGATTCCCAGGACATCACGCAGATCGAGCTGGATTTCGTGGTGGCGAATGACCCTGATGCTCCGAAGTACAACACCCATGTTGACGAGGAGGGGAAAGACACATTGTTCGGCTGGGCATCGAGGAATCTCCCGGAAGAGAAGAAGGCCATGGAGGCCGGGCTTTTTCCCGGGCAGATCCGAAGAGGGCTGGGACTGACCCGCGAGGTCATTCGCCTTATTGAGTTTCTGTGCGTGATGATGGACTTCAAAGCGATTCGCCTGGAGGCTCTCTTTTATCACAACGCGATTACCTACGAGCGGCACGGATTCAGTTACTTCAGCGGCTACCGGATGATGAAGCGGATCCATGAAGGTTTTCAGACCGGGGGGAAGATTTTCGCGAAACTGGACAACAGCAGGCCTTTTCGCAACCCCACGCTGGCCCCTACGGTGAGGGGCAGGAGTTGGGCCATCCACGACGGCATTCTGCAGGACGTGGAGGACGATGTTCTGGAAGAGGGCTGGGCATCTCCGATCATGTACCGCATGATTGAAAATCCCAGAGCCATGATCACCTTTCCTGACCCAATATATTGATGAAATCTGCGTCAGCAGATTTCATTGTGGCACATTCTGTGCAGTACGGTTCATCATAGCTTTTTTGACAAACCTCGAAACAGCCATGACCGATTCCCCAGCAATAGAGACAAGAGAGCATGCAGATCCCCGCTTTTAGAAACCTGAGAATTCG
>JAWOJI010000068.1:0-5395 GCA_046481735.1 Desulfatiglandales bacterium
ACATAGACGATTTCTCCGGCCATCTTTTGAGCAAAGTCATCCATCCCCATGACGATAAGATCGCCTTCCTCCTTGACCCAAAAATGATTCTCCTCGTAGTAAAGCTCATCCGGCAGGTTGTATTCTTGGATTTCCATTAGTGACCTCCTTAGATGAATTGCGCAATGCGGGACGTAAAACCCGGTCTGCCAGGTCTATTCCGGTTTGCGGATATTTCTCAAATTCGAAGCACGAAATCCAAAATACGAAACAATACGCAATGACCGAAATTCGAAGGGCCTAAACAGTGCTACCATGGCCGTATTTGTTTTTTTGTCATTGCTCTTTTCCCTGTTTTAGATTTGTTTCGGATTTCGATATTCGGTTTTCGTATTTTTGCTCTTCCATCAACTCATTCACAAACTGGGTGGTGTTGTAAATTTTAAACTTCTGCTTGCGCAATTTCGCATTGCTCAGGTTATGAACGCAGGAATTGCATTCCGTGAGCACAATGTCCGCACCAACCTCCTCGACCTCCTCCAGGCGCCGGCGGGCCATGGCCAGCGAGTTCTTGGCAAAGGCTCCCCGCACTCCTCCACCGGCCCCGCAGCAGAGTGCGCCGGCGTGGTGGTGGTACATTTCCACAAAATTGGAAGCGATTTTGCGGATCGTTTCCCGAGGCTCTTCGTAGATCCCACAGTGGCGCCCGAGGTCACACGGATCGTGATAGGTGACCCTCTTCTCCGTGCTTACACCGAGGTCAAAATCCTTCAGCAGCTGCGAGACGTGGATGATCTTGACGCCTTTCTCTCTAAGTTCATCATACTGGCGTTTGTTATTAAAGGTGCGAGAACAGTACGGGCAGCCGGTGACAACCGTCTTGGCGCCTGTAGCGAGGATCAAGTCGATGTTCTTTTTGGCGAGACGCTCGTTGATTTCGTATCCCACATCCTCCAGAACGCCGCTGCAGCAGACTTCATCGATCAGCGTGTACTCCACCTCGAGCTTGTCCAGGAGATCCAAGGTGGCCTCCGTGGATTCGTCTTCACGGTAAGCTCCCACGCACCCAATAAAGTAAACATACGCCGCCTTCTTGTTTTTCTCCCTGCCGAAATCCGGCATTTCATCGTCGGCGTAAATGTTGGTGTTGTTCTTGAGCACTTCATTCATGCCCTTGAAGGCAGGATGACAGGACCCGATATGGACCATGTCCTTCCGCACCTGCTTGATGATCTCCGGGACTTTCACCCCTGATGGGCAATTTTCCGTGCAGCTTGCGCAGGTTGTACACTGGAAAAGGGTCTCGATCAGTTCGTCGCCGAGGTCGATCTTCCCGTCCATCACCTCTTTCAGTAGCAACATCTTGCCCCTGGCATTGTAGGACGGGCGAAGGGTCGCACCGTACACCGGGCAAACGGCCTGGCAGAATCCGCACCTTGAGCACTGGAGAATTTGCTCTCTGTATTTCTTGACAAAATCATACTTGGCTTCCATCTCTCTCCTTCTTCGAAGTGAGGGACAAAGGGACAAAGATGCAAAGGCGCAAAGGCGAAAACTTCCCTCCTAATTATTCTCTGCCCCTCCCCCCTTCTTCTGTTTTCCGACTTTCATTCTGCAACCGTCTCAACTGGGAGGTTACGCCGTAGTCCTCCCGTCGCGGAAACAACTTGGAGACCATATAGATCTCGGTAACCAGCGCCATGGCCTTTTGCCACACAATGAGATCTCTGTAGGTTTTCACCCCTTTGCCCCTTTGTCTCTTTGTCCCTTTGTGCCTGTCTGCTTTCAGTTGTCCAGCGCCATTTTCCCGGGATTGAGGACGTTGTTCGGATCAAAGAGCCTCTTCAAAGAACGCATCACATCCATGGCCACCGGATCATGCTCCAGCGTCATATAGGGCGCTTTGGACAGACCGATGCCGTGTTCTCCCGTCAGAGTCCCTTCCAGGCTGACAGCCAGTTTGAACAGCTCCCCGCTTGCAGCCTCCATGCGCCTGACCTGGTCATTGTCATACCCATCGTACAGGATTTGAGGATGCAGGTTTCCATCGCCCGCATGACCGAAGGTCGCGATCTGGAGGTCGTATTTCTTTGCAATCTCGTTGACGCCCTTCAACATCTCCGCAATTTTTCCCATGGGAACCGTGACGTCTTCAAGAACAAAATGAGTCTTTATCCGCGCAAGGACCGCATAGGCGGACTTCCTCGCCTTCCAGAGCTCCGTCACCTCCGTTTCCGATTTCGCCTCCTTTACCTCTCTTGCATGGCTTTTTCTGAAGATCTCCAAAATCTTGCCCATCTGGTAACGGGTTTCTTCCGAAGTGTAGCCGTCCGTTTCAGCCAGGAGCATGGCGTCCACTTCGGGCAAATTGAGATCCGTGTTTTGATTGATCGCCACGAGCGTCTCGCGGCCGAGAATTTCGAGGACACTCGGAAGAATTCCGCTGTGCATGATCTCGATCACCGCACGCCCGGCATCCTCGAGGTTGTCGAAGGTCGCAAGAGCCGTGCTGGTTGCCGTCGGCTTCGGGTTGATCTTGAGAGTGATTTCCGTCACCACACCCAGGGTTCCCTCGGATCCGACAAAAAGCCTCGTCAGGTCGTATCCTGAAACGCTTTTAATCGCTTTGGAGCCGGTGCGCATAATGCGACCGTCCGGCAGAACCACCTGCAGCCCAAGCACGTAGTCCCTGGTTGTCCCGTACTTCGCTCCCTTGATCCCGCCCGCATTGGTGGCAACGTTGCCTCCAAGGGTGCAAACCTTGCCGCTTGCCGGATCAGGGGGGAAGAAAAAGCCGTGCGGTGCTAGCTCCCTTTCAAGAGTCTCGTAAACCACACCCGGCTGTACAATTGCGAGGCGATCTTCAATGCGGATCTTCAGGATCTTGTTCATGTGGCTCAGGTCCAGAACCACGCCCCCCTTTGCTGGAATGGCCATGCCGGAAAGTCCCGTACCTGAACCCCTTGGTATCACCGGAATGCCTTCCTGGTTGGCCAGCCTCATGATTTCAGAGATCTGCTCAGCCCTTTCCGGCCAGACCCCGCACGAAGGCCTGTGAAAATGTTCCGAGGCATCATAGGAGTAAGAAACGATATCGATCAGCCGTTCCGTGTAGTTGTCTTCACCAACAATCCTGATTAACTCCTGTTTGATTCTCTCATCCATAAAAACTCCTCAGTGTTTCCTCGCCGCACTCATGGCCAATATGAAAGGCGCGACAATGATGTGGGCCAGACGGCTGAATGGGATATAGGCAATGAATACACCTGTCAGAACCGCGTGAAGATGCCAGATATAACCATAAACCCCTGTCAGCGCGGCGCCCGCGCAGAAAATGCTGATGGGATATCCGACAAAGGACCATGGCGACCCCGGCGGGTACCCTGTCATGGCAATTCTCATCCCCTGGAGGACAAACCCCGCCACAGCGATAGCTCCGATCAATGTCAGGGCAAAGCGATCCTGCCTCGGCACATCAGGACTCTCATCAAACGCTCTTTCACCTCCGCGAATCAGCGCCATAAAGACGCCTAAAATAATCATTGCACCCGTCAAATCAAAAAGGAATCCGGTCAAGGCATTATTTTTGTCGAGCATGCTCCAGGCCCATGATCCTGATGGGTTCCACAAGGAACCGAGGAGAGCCGCAATTCCCCATGAAAAGCGAAGAGCAAAGGGATAGAAAATCAGGCCGTGAATCAGCCAGCGTTTCCTTGACTGCAGGTACAATCTGCGTTGCAGCAGCACATCGAGAAGCACTGCCCTGGCAACCCGGCCTGCCCGGCCTTCTGAATCTCTTTCTTTTGAAGACCTCTCAGCCTTTATGCCTCTTGCCCCTGTGAAGACGTAGCCCAGCATCAGGACCATGCCGGCTGAAAAAACAAGTAACGCCGGAATCGTTACTGCATCTCCGGCTGAAAAGGTCGCTGCATGGCAGGGCATGCAAAGGATGCTCTTGGGGGGAAGGATCAAGGCTGCCGCTCCAACCCGGTTTTCCTTTGTGTGGCAGTTCCGGCATCCTTTTTTATCGTAGTCTGCGATTATGTCATGGATTTGAGACGGCGCCCCGGGTTCGTAGGTTCTATCCCAAACAATCCGCCCGGTCCTTTCCTCTCTCACCGGCTCGACCCCTCCAAGGTGGCATGCCCCGCAGGTCACGAGGCCATGAAGTTCGTGAGCCACCTTTTCGTCATGGCGATGATGACAATGTGTGCACTCCGAAGGGACCTGTTGCCCATGGTTGAACCGCACTGACTGAGGATGACAATTTGTACAGGCGATGTTTGCGTGAGGCGTCGAATCGTAGTCTTCAACTCCGATGAGCCCAACCTTCTTGCCTGTCATTTGCTGGGCCTCTGTCCCTTCGAGGGCGTGGCAGTGAAAGCAGATGCTTCTGAGTCTGTCTTCCTCTCCGGGTTGGATGATTCGGTGGCATACCATACAGGCTTCATCCTCCCTGGAAAGGGGGGGCAACGCAGCCTCGTCCTTGTGGCAGACCCCGCACTGCTCGTGACGAGGCAGTCCCGGGTCGAAAAGACCTGTTTCTTCTCCCACAGGTCTCTGGTAATGCGGCTCATGACAGTGATAGCATTCTTGGTAGGAATCGGGGGTCCGGATCGTCATTGATCCATGAATTCCCTTTTCCAGCTTGTCAAGAACGTGATCATGGCAAACAAGGCATTGGTCTACGGCAAAGAAATCCGATCTCTTTTTCACAACGTCTTCGGGATTGGGGTGAAGATCCCGCCCGCTTACATCCTCGTGGCAGTCCTGACATGAAAATGTGCCGTGAACCGAAGCGTGAAATTTCTTTTGATCGATGAGCCACGCAGCACCCGCGTCAAAGGCCGGGAGGAGATTGAAATGCGCGCTCACGCAGAGAAAGAGCAGCCACTTCACGGGAATAAACCCCAACCCTCTTTTTCCCTTTTTCACGCAAAACACCTCGACAAGAAAAGGATACCCGGCCACCGAATCCGGAGGGGAGCGCAAACCTGACTCCCCGTTCCTTCTTTGAAGGTTTCAAGAAGTCAGAACCCGCATTGGTAGGTCTAAAACAGGTGTACCATCCTGTGCAAAGCCTGAAAAAACCCCTGGGGTCGGGTCAGCCGGTGCGGTCTATCTTCCGGCTGGCTGGAACCCCGCTCGGGCATTCCTCATTGAATTCGCAAATCCTCAGGTCTCACTTTCAGGTAGAACTTTTCATTTTCTGTCTTGCCCACCACCCCTCCCTCGAGCAGGGACTGAACAGCCTTGGGCCTGAAATCCCTGAGCCCGATGTGAAAATAGTTTTTCTTCCCATAGGGAAGTTCCACAGCGGAAGCCTCGTCAAAAGCTTTTCTTCGCTCAAGGTCTTTGATCACGGCATTGCCTGCGCTCTTGATTCGCAGGAAAATTCCGTACCCCGTAGCGATGA
>JAWOJI010000089.1:0-15654 GCA_046481735.1 Desulfatiglandales bacterium
GAAAAATCCCCCGCCCGAACCCAAATCGGCGACGGCATACCCATCCCTGATTTCGAGTTTGCCGAGAATCTCCTCAGGTCTGTTCTTGGGTGATGCCGCTTCTCTGTTCAGAGATCTAAGAAGCAGAGAAGTAAACATTTTTTCTCACCTGTAGGGAAAAGGGGTTCCATGGACCTTGGGTCCGAACTGCCGCACCCTTTCAGAAGGTATGATACCTCCGGATTTCGGACAATCCAAGGAGTCATTCGCAGGTTCTTTTTCCGCACCCTGTTATGGGCGATAAGAAGCAGTAAGGACTTCGGCAACTTCAGGCTTTACCACGGGCGGAGGGGCGGAACCGTGGCCTATGCGGTTACACCTGTCGCTCTTGAGGGCTGTGAGGGCTGCCGGCTTCATCTGCTTTTCCCAAGGAGTGGATCATCCCATCCCGAAGCGGGTTTTGCCCTGGATCTTGCGGTCATCGGCATGGTGATTGCGCTTCTGGTGATCCCTGTGTCAAGATTCATCTCCAAACCGATCAACGAGCTCAGGCACTCGGCAGAGCGCATTGCCCAAGGCGGCACCATCCGGGCGCAAAATATGGAGCAAGGCTTCAGCATCAGGATGCAGCTTCCTGAAATCCGTAGGAAGAGAACCGGTCTCTCTCTACTACCCTTCCCATTCAAATAGCGCTCTCTCCATTCGGGGAGACGTTTTCGGAAGATTTTCCAGTCTGATTCCTTGGGTTTCGTCTTCATGACCAAACCCGGCCTGGAGATCTGCGGCACGGGCAGCCTGCAAACATTAGATCCTCCGCATCAGGGGCGTTATTTTCCTCTGACCATCCCCGATTCCCTACGACTTCGGCAACCAATAAATCAATGGATGTCCCCATCTCCAGAGGTGGAATTATTCTGCTTTGTGGAGAACAAGTTTTATATGGATCGAAATCTGCTCAAAATCTTTGTCTGTAGTAAATATCGAAAAGTTGTTTCTGTTCGCCATGGCGCAAATTAAAAAATCAGTGTTTGAGCCTTGTATGCCTTTTGAGCGGCAAAGATTAAAATATTTTGCTGCCGTAACATAATCTTCGGTGATAGCAGGAAGATCGGGGAAGCTTTCAAGATGTTTCTGGAGTTTCTTGAAATGAGATTCACTGCGGATACCCGAGAGGATCTCCTGCCTTATCGGTCCAATAATCTGCACACGATGGTCCTTAATCATGCGTCGAAATTCATCGACCAGGGCATTGGATTCCTGTTTGTCACGTCTTAAGGCAAGGGACCAAACACTGGTATCCACGATGACCTTCATGAGCGGCGCCTTTGGTTTTTATAATCATATTCCGGATCGTATTCCACAGTGCCAAACATCGAAAGAATTTTTTCTTGCTCTAAATTTTGTATATATTCAATTAATGCTTTTGAGACGGCAGCCTTTTTTGTTTTGTGGCCGCCGAGCCTCACAGCCTTTTGAATAAGTTTGTCGTCTATCTGCAAATTTGTCGCCATAAAGCTCCCCTCTGTTTTAATCACACATCATATTACACATTGTGCTGTGTGATTTCAAGAAAATGGTTCCGTGAATAAGGACATGGCGTACGGGGATCACCGCAAAGGCGCTGGAGAGCGAAAGGGGTTTTCACGGTTGTGTGGAACGGCATATGGGTGTGAGTGGACTTGATCTATCCAAGCCTCCCAGTGTCTGCCTGTGATTTCTGACAGATGTTCCATGCATCTTACTTTCACATGCACGTAGCACGTCCCGATTGGTTTGATAAGGCGCGGCGGGCAACAAGGCTTTCCACCAATCGCAGAGACTATTCCCCGTCGCCTTAATTGATTTGTTTGGATGAATTTTTAAGCCTTTCAGCAATCCACACTTTGATTAAAGACTGCCGAGGGACTCCAAGCCGTCTAGCTTCTTTATCAAGATCATGAATCATCCAAACTGGAAAATCCACATTAACTCTTTTTTGTTCCTGTCCTGGTCTTCTAGCATTTGATATATTAAGAAATTCGGTGATATCTTCCCCGGAATCAAATTTTTCATCCAAATCTTTAGCTTTCATAAATCTCCACCTCTTCTTTCCGGGATCGGCGTACGGAAATAATCCTTACTTTTTCACCACGGTAAGTAAGGATCACCGACCAGTATTTGCCAGAAAGTTTTCCGATTAAAAGATGCCTCTGTTCATCAATTGTTTTTGCGGGGATCTCTATGCGATCGGCATCTTCCCATAAAGATTGTGCTTCAATAAAGTCGATCCCGTATTTCTTTTTATTGATTTGGCTTTTTCGTTTATCGAATTCAAATTCTATCATGGTATAAATAATATACCCCTAATATACCTATTGTCAATTTCAATTATTTACAATTACTCGAACGCCGTGGTCAGCCGCCGAGTTTACTGGGTCGGCTGGACCAACTTGTTGGCCTGCGGCTCTTTTGATAATTCTCGTGATGTCTCTTCCAAAGCCTGTAGGATTAAGTCACGATATCCGGAAATAACATGGTAATTGTCCTTTGTCTCACCATGGGTCCCACCTGTATCGAATTCGATTGCCTGCCACTCGACATCAGCACCGGAGTTATCTCGTTTCAACTCAATGATGGCCAATGCTCCCTCTATACATATTCGTACTCCGTTACAGCCTTTGTCGTTGTCCACCGGCAAGCCTGAGCAGCGCCGCCACTATAGGTCGCATTACAGAAGCCTTTCCGAAAAACAGCAATTTTCTCGGCGTCTGCTCCAGGCTTTTGTTGGGAAATCAATATATCAATACCCGTCCCCAATGTCTCTGCTTACAGTCGGGGCTTTTTGCTCACAGCGCCTTTTCCACAAGCCACTGCCTGAAAAGGGGACGAACCACCCTCCCCTAAATCCACCGTCTAATTCGGGTTCATTGAAGTGAATCAAACGGTTGGATAGGATTCCTGATCACCAGGAAGGCATCAGATGCAAGGCTTCCGATATCCCGAGGAATGAGGCGTACAGGCCGGTACGCCGCAGTGACGAGGGATGAGGGTAACGCAGCAGATGATGTCTTGATGGTGGATCAGGGCCTCCTTTTGCCGGTTGCAAAAGGCCGATCCTGATGGTACTTCCTTGAGAGTAAAAGGGTTTACGTCCATGTGGGCCGCCTTTCGACTATTTCTGTTCAACAAGCGCAGCTCAATTCGAACAAACATGGATGCTCATGTCAAATAGAACATCCTTCTTCACTTCAAAATTGAAGACCTGGATCGGGCTTTTGCTCCCGCCCCGGGTGCAGACTTTGACCATGGCCAATGCAAGGCCGGTGACGAAGGATTCCATGCAATAAGCAAAGGTTATGACAAATTCTTTCTCTTGAGGAGGAGGGCTGATCATGAACCGGTGTGAATCGTGCAGCTTCAGGGCCAGGTACGACAGAAACCCTCGGTCCTTCCTGGGCCGGATGTGGAAGTGGCATACGCGGTGGTGTCCGGGGTGGAAAGCCTACCTCAGGTCTTTATCCGACAAGGAACGGGAGGGTCTCCTGAGCCGATACAGATGACCGGCGCAGCTCAATCCTTAGTTGGCCGAAGAAATGATTTTTCTGATTTTGACTTTGAGATCCGAGAGATCCGAGCTTTTGCTGACCACGTCATCGGCGCCCATGGCAACGGCTTGTTGCGAGGATATGGTGTACGCCGTACACAGAATGACCGGCATGGTGCCGTTTTCCTTTCTGAGCTTTTTCAGAACATCCAAGCCGCTGGCCTCGCCAAGCTTGAGGTCCAGGAGGATGAGATCCGGCCTTTTTTGCAGAACCAAATCGTCAATGTCGGCCTCCCCGTTTTCTGAGACCACGTCGTAGCCCTCATCCCTGAGCTCCTCCTCGTAGAGAAACCGAATGGAGGCGTCATCATCGAGGATAAGGATTGTCACCATTCCGGATTCCTCCCCCTCAATGAAGCCGCTCAAGGCAACCGTCCGGGGAGCAGGCGCTTCCTTTTTCTAGGATTGCTGCGATCTCGTGCTTCAGACGATCAAGACCGACAAAGCTTTTGACAACATAGCCGGCTGCCTGACTCGCCCTTGGATCATCTGCGTACGTATCGTACGCCGTAAGAATAAGAACTGGAAGCTCGGGCTCTCTTTGTTTCAGCCCCTTGAGAAGGTCCCACCTCTGAAAGCCCTCCAGGCAAAGGTCCAGTAGCACAAGATCCGGCTTCGTATGCTCAAGAAATCTCCAGATCGACTCACCATCTCCTGCACCGGCCACCGTGTAGCCGTCTTGACCAAGTTCCTCAGAAAGGAAATCCCTCACATAGGCTTGGTCATCCACCACCAGGATTCTTGCTCTTCTCATGTCGCCCTCCTTCTTTTTCTCTTTCCCCGTTCCTTACCGGGGCGGCCCTCAGGATACGGATCTCGCACTCCGGGAAAACGGTCCCCAGCCAGTGAGCCAGTTGACGGCCCTTTCCGTCATCCCTCTCGACGATCATGATCTGTTTCATGGGGCGTCCCCTTAACCGAAAGTCAGGTTGTTTTAAGGATCCGGCGGCTATTTTTGGACGCCTATGTTTGGTTCTTGTTAGAGGCTGGTTACTTTTTAATGAGAAGATGGGGGGGCCTGAAGGTTGTAATTGCCTCTCGAGTCATCTACAATCTTTCCATGCTCAACATCGGTTCCCTCAAAATCGAAAACAGCCTGGTCATGGCACCCATGGCCGGTTACACCAACCTAGCCTTCCGTCTTCTTATCAAACGCCTGGGCGCCGGGTTGGTCATGACGGAAATGGTAAGCGCCAAGGGCCTTTCCCTGGCTCAGAAAAAGACTCTCCAATACCTCGCCTCCCATCCTGATGAAAAACCGCTGGGGGTGCAGATCTTCGGCGCCGATCCGAAGGTCATGGCCGAAGCCGCCATGGCGGCGAGCGATGCCGGCGCGGATTTGATCGATATCAACATGGGATGCCCCGTCAGGAAGGTGGTCAAGACCGGGGCCGGCGCCGCTCTCCTTCGAGACCTCAAGAAAGCTGCGGCCATTGTTTCCTCAGTCCGGCGCACTTCCTCCCTGCCCCTTACCGTCAAGATCCGAACAGGGTGGAGCCCAAAGGAACCCGGGGCATGTGAAACGGCCAGGGTCGTGGAGGATTGCGGTGCGGACGGCCTGACCCTTCATCCCCGCTTCGCGTCCCAGGGGTATTCGGTTCCTGCCCAGTGGGAGTGGATTGCCAGGGTGAAAGAGGCTGTGAGAATTCCGGTCATCGGCAACGGCGATGTGTTTGAGCCTTTCCATGCCCTCGATCTAAAAACTCGCACGGGCTGCAACGGTGTCATGATCGGAAGGGGGGCCCTGAGAAATCCCTGGATTTTTTCCCAAACCATGAGCCTCGAAAAGGGTGAAGCGATTCGGCAACCATCTCTGGAGGAAAGAAAAGGCCTTGTTTTGGAGCACTTTCGCCTCCTGTCTGAAACCCTGGGCCACAAAAGGGCGGCCCTTGCCATGCGGGGCGTGCTTCTTTCTTACACCAAAGGGCTCCCCCACAGTAGCCGCTTCAGAGAGCAGGTCACGGGCATCAAGGATTCGGGCACTCTCGCAGGCGCCGTGGATCTTTACTTTTCAAGCCTTTCGGAGGCCCGAGCCCTTGAAGGTTAAGCTGGCCAAGACAGCCGGGTTTTGCATGGGCGTTCGCCGCGCCCTCGAAATGGTCCTCTCCGAAGCCAACAAGAGGGAGGGACCGATTTACACCTACGGCCCCCTGATTCACAACGACCAGGTGATGGATCTTCTGAAAACGAGAGCGATTTCTCCCCTCAAAGAGGTGAGAGACGTCAAAGAGGGAACCCTGGTCATCCGCGCCCACGGCATCCCTCCTGCCGAGAGAAAGCTCCTTAAAGCCTCGGGCCTCAAACTGATCGACGCCACCTGCCCTAGGGTGGCAAGGGTCCAAGCCCTGATCCGGTACCACACGGGCAAAGGTTATCTTGCCGTTATCGTTGGGGACAACGATCATCCTGAGGTGGTTGGACTGAAAGGACATGGAAACGGCAAGGCCCACGTGGTGGGCAACCCGGAGGAGGTGAGCCTTCTTCCGGAGGCTGAGAAAGTCGTCGTCGTGGCCCAGACCACCCAGGAAAAACAAAGGTTCGACGAAGTGGTAGCCGCTGTGAAGAATCGCTTTGCCGAGGTATTGGTTTTCGACACCATCTGCGATGCCACACGCAGCAGGCAGGAGGAGGTTCGCACCTTCGCGCCCCATGTTGACGGTATTGTGGTCGTGGGAGGCTATCACAGCGGAAACACCCGCCGGCTGGCTCTGGTGGCTCAAAGCACGGGGCTGCCTGTTTTCCACGTGGAAACAGCGGAAGAACTGCAAGGAGATCGCCTCTCTTCCATGGAAACGGTGGGGGTAACCGCCGGGGCGTCCACACCCAACTGGATGATCAAGAAGGTGGTCCAGAAGATCGAATCCGTCCGCACGCGAAAGGAGCCTATTCTGGGACGCTGGATCAGGCAGGTCTTCAAGTTCTTTTTTCAAAGCAACCTGATGGTCGCCGCAGGCGCCTTTTGCCTCTGCCACGCAGCCACGGTCCTCTCAGGCAAAAAACCCGATCTTCTTCATCCTGTTTTGGCGTTCCTCTACGTCTACGCCATGCATGTGCTCAATCGACTTCTGGACAAGGGCGCCAGCGCCTACAATGACCCGGAAAGAGCCCGCTTTTACACTCGCTACCGCCGGCCCTTGCTTGCTTCGGGAATCTTGTCCATCGGGGCCGCTTTGTTTTTCGCCGGCACTCTTGGCCTCCTTTCCTTGACGGCCATGGCAGTGCTCATTCTCCTCGGTGTCATTTACAGCTTCCCTATTGTTCCGCCGAGCCGCAGGCATCTGTGGCGGTATTCCAAGATCAAAGATATTCCTGGATCCAAAACCCTTGCCCAGGCTCTGGCATGGGGCGCCGTGATGGCCCTCACGCCTTTGCTCGAACCTTCCCCCCCACCATGGGCGCCCTCGCTCATCGCTTTCCTCTTCGTCTTTTTCGTAGTGTACGTGCGATCCGCCCTCTTTGATATTTTTCAGGTTCAAGGTGACCTGATCGTCGGTGCTGAAACCCTCCCCATTACCCTGGGAGAGAAAAGAACCCTTCGAGTCCTGAAAGGTGTCGTGTCAGCGGGCGCCGCAATCCTCCTGGCTTCCGCATTCCTGGGGGTTACCGGCCCGTTCGCTTCTGTCTTGGTCCTGGTTCCTGTCACCCTCGCCCTTGGCATCCTCACCCACGAGAAGCAGTGGCTTCACCCGGGAGCGTCTCTTGAGGCCCTTGTGGAGGGCAATCTGTTTTTCGCAGGCCTTCTCGGTTTTTTCTGGCAATGGCTGAAGTAAGCGTTATTATCCCCACATACAATCGGGCGCGAAAAGTGGCCAGGGCGATCGCATCGGTTCTCTATCAGACCTTCCCAGACTACGAAATTATCGTGGTGGATGACGGTTCAAGGGATGATACAGCCCGGTCCCTGCACCTTCTTCACCCCCACCTTGTGCATCTCACTCATAAAGAGAATAGAGGCGTTTCCGCAGCGAGGAACACAGGTATCAAGGCCTCTCGCGCACCTCTCATCGCTTTTCTGGATTCCGATGACTACTGGCTCCCCGAGAAGCTGGCCGTGCAGGCGGCTTTCTTCAAAGCCAATCCGAAAGCGGTCGCCTGTCAAACCCAGGAGAGGTGGATCAGGAGAGGGCGGCCCGTGAACCCTGGAAAGAAGCATCTCAAGCCGAGCGGGCACATTTTTGAGCCGTCTCTCAAGCTTTGCCTGGTAAGCCCCTCCGCCGCCATGGTTAGGCGCAGTCTTCTCGACGAGGTGGGTCTTTTTGACGAGACCTTGCCGGTGTGCGAGGATTATGATCTGTGGCTGAGGATTTCCTGCCGGCACCCCATTCATCTCCTTGACCGGGTGCTGGTGATCAAGGAAGGGGGCGCGCCGGACCAACTTTCGCGCAGCATGGCCGGCATGGACCGTTTCAGAATCCAATCCATGACAAGGTTGCTTCAGGGTGCTCGCCTCACAAGAGCACAGGCCCGAGCTCTGCTGGATGAGCTGACAGCCAAGTGCGAGGTTTATGGAAACGGGTGCATCAAACGGAACAGGATAGGCGAGGGGCAGCGCTATTTAGAGCTTCCGTCGAAACTTCGATCCCTGTAACCCTCTGTTTGGATGAGCCTTCCTATTGGTCCCCCATCATCGTTGCAATCCGGGCAAAAGTTTTTCCGGCAAATTCACAGCACCGCTGCTTAAAGAGATATAATTATGCTTATGTATATATAAATATTTGGACTGCTGCCCCTTCTGTTGCCCGTCAGCTTTTCTTAAAGATGCGGACCTCCACCTTGCCATCCAGTTTTTCCTTGAACCGGAAGGCATCCTTTTCGTCGCCGACGATCGTCCCATAGTGCATGGGGACAGCCAGGCGAGGGTTGATGGCCAGGGCGGCTCTGACGGCCTGATCGGAATTCATCACATACGTCCCGGACACGGGAATCAGCGCGATATCCACGTTTAAGCTATTCATTTCCGGAATGAAATCCGTGTCCCCCGCATGGTAGACGGTGACACCATCCAGGTCTACGATGAAGCCGAGCCAATTGTTCTTGCGGGGGTGAAAATCTTTATCCGTATTGTATGAAGGCACACCCGTAACCCTGACACCCTCCACATCGACCGTATCACCCGGCTTGATGACCTGAATGTTGCCGGCCAGCTTTTTCGCGGAATTTTCCTCGGTGACGATCACCGTGCCCTGCTTCTGGATCTTGGCCACATCCTCCGGGGAGCAATGGTCAAAATGATCATGGCTCACCAGAATCAGATCCGCCATCGGTCCCCCTGCAATCCCGTAAGGATCGAAGTAAATCGTTTTGGAACCCTCGACCCTGAAGGCATCGTGCCCGAGCCATGCGACTTTTTGCGCCATTTCTTGCCAATTCATATGAACCTCCCTTCATGGCGGGTTACGGGTTTGCGGAATTCTCGAATGCCGCATGCTTCTTGCCGTGCCGCCCCTTATGAGACGCACCCGGGCCTCCGGGCCCGCAGCCGCAGCACGGAAAGGGCGCTGTATGAGATCCGCTCAGGCGGATTTCCTACGGGTCTCGCTCAGGAAAGTCGATCCAGAAGACGGTCCAGCTCATCATCGGAGAAAAAGAAAATCGTGATTCGTCCCTGCTTCCCCCGTCGTGCTATTTCCACCTTGGTCCCTAAGGATCTTTTGAGGGTTTCAGCTAAGGAGCGGATATACGCATCCCTGGGCAGCCCTGTTTTGCCGGTGGACCGTCCTCCTTGTCCTTTCTTTGCAAGGGCCTCCACCTGGCGAACAGACAGGCCTTTCTTCAAGATGGCCTCTCGCAGGGCCAACTGCTCCTCTGCGCTTTTCATGCCCGCCAGGACTCGGGCATGACCGATGGTAATCCTATCTTCTACCAAGTCCTGCTGGATGATGCCTGGAAGCTTGAGGAGCCTGAGCATGTTCGTAATGGTCGTGCGGTCCTTGCCCAGTCTTTTGCCCAGAGTTTCCTGGCTGATTGCCGTGTCCTCCATCAGGCGTTGGTAGGCCATAGCCTCTTCAATGGGGTTCAAGTCCTTGCGGTGGATGTTTTCAATGAGCGCAATCTCAAGGGATTCTACAGGAGAGGTCTCCCGAACCACCACGGGCACTCTTTCCAGCCCTGCTTTCTGTGCCGCTCTCCACCGGCGCTCTCCCGCGATGAGGCGATAGCCGGTTTCCGCCTTGCTCACCAGCAAAGGGGTAAGAATCCCTTTTTCTCTCACCGACGCCACGAGCTCCAACATTTCTTCCTCTCCGAACTTGCGCCTGGGCTGAAAAGGGTTGGGCTCAATGATCTCCACCGGGCACTGGAAGAACGATCCGGCAGCAGCAAGATCCTCCTCTTCCGGTATAAGAGCGGACAGACCCTTCCCCAAAGCTTTCCGGCTAGACATGGGCTACG
This sequence comes from Desulfatiglandales bacterium, assembly GCA_046481735.1. Classification (GTDB taxonomy): domain Bacteria; phylum Desulfobacterota; class DSM-4660; order Desulfatiglandales; family HGW-15; genus JAFGDM01. Next base: position 9,953 of record JAWOJI010000089.1, read on the forward strand.
GCTCCTCTCTGAATCACTTCCCTGGCAAGGGCCAGGTAACTCTGGGCTCCCGTGGATCGCACATCATAGAGCAGGGCGGGTTTCCCGTGGCTCGGCGCTTCACTCAATCGAACATTCCTGGGGATGACGGTCTGGAAAACCCCCTCCCTGAAGTGCCGACGAACTTCTTCCGCTACCTGCAATGCAAGATTGTTGCGTCCATCGTACATGGTCAAAACGATACCCGCCAGCTCCAGGGAAGGATTCAAACTGCGCTTCACCGCCCTCACCGTTTTCAGGAGTTGGCTCAACCCCTCCAGGGCGTAATACTCACACTGAAGAGGGACGAGGATCCCGTCCGCCGCCGTCAGGGCGTTGAGCGTTAGGAACCCGAGTGAAGGGGGACAGTCCAGAAGGATGTAATCGAAATTTCCCCTCAGCATCAACAACTTCCTGCGAAGGCGAAACTCCCGCTGCTCCGCAGCGGCCATCTCCACCTCCGCGCCGATCAGATCCGCATTGGCGCCGATTAGAAAAAAACCGGGGAGAACTGTCCGGGCCACAGCCTCTTCCGCAGTTGCTGCGCTCATGATGACGTCGTACACGCTTTTTCCGAGGCCCGCTCGGTTGAATCCAAGAGCGGTCGTGGCATTTCCCTGGGGGTCGCAGTCGACAAGAAGGCAGGATCTTTCGGCTGCCGCCAGAGAGGCCCCGAGGTTGACCGCCGTAGTTGTTTTCCCCACACCACCCTTTTGATTGGCTATCGCCAAAATGGAACCCACGAAATGTTCTCCTCATTCCGGGGAAAACTCGGCCGCCCCAAACAAAGACGGCGGCGGAGCTTGCGCCCCAGGCAAACTCCGGCTCCACAATCGGCCCGGTCAAGAGGCGCCGCAACCCGACACTCACCCATCAGCATCTATACACAAATTAGAAAAAAAGAGAAAGGAAAAAGCATGTTTCACGTGAAACATATTGTTATTTATGCAACAAAATCAAGCAGTTATGCATGGAGGCCTTTGCTCCCCTCCAGGGAAAGCTGAATCAGCCGGTCTACGAATTGGGGAAAGGAAATTCCGGCGGTTTTCGCGGCAAGAGGCGCCAAGCTGGTCTCGGTCATGCCGGGGATGGTATTGGTTTCCAGGACATAAACCTTGTTTTCAAAGATCATCATGTCCGTCCGGCTCCAAACGCGGCACCCAAGAGCATTGTGCGCCCTCTTCGCAGCAGATTGGGCTTCTTCGGCATGCTTTGAGGAGATCCGGGCCGGACAAATCTCGTTCGTGGCCCCAGGTTTGTACTTCGCGTCGTAGTCAAAAAATGCGTACTCCGGGTTGGGAACGATTTCAATGAGGGGGAGCGCCTCCAAAAGAGCGTTCCCCACAACGCAACAGGTTACCTCTCTCCCCTGGAGAAAAGTCTCCACAAGAACTTCCTCGTCATAGCCAAAGGCACGCATCAGACCCTTCTCAAGATCTTCTCGCCCGTGGCAGATGGCGACACCAAGGCTCGAACCCCCGGAGACGGGCTTGACCACCGTAGACGGCCCTAACCTTTCAAGGATTCGATCGACGGAAAAGCCCGTCCGCTCGGTGACGTGCACATCCTCAATGACTCTAAGCCCGGCCAACCGGAACATATCCTTCGCTACCTTCTTGTTGAGCGCCATTGCACTCGCAAGCACGCCGGAGCCGACATAGGGAATTCCCAGCAAGTCCAAAAATCCCTGCATCGAGCCGTCCTCTCCGTACTTGCCGTGAAGCAGGATGAAAGCAAGATCGATCTGATCCCGGTCCTTTATCAGGCCGGCAAGCCCCTCCAGGGGATCATATCTCATGACCTCGTATTTACCGGGATCAAGCACTCTGTGCACGGCATCCCCGCTTTTGAGGGACACCTCTCTTTCCCCTGACATCCCCCCTGAAATGAGCGCCAACTTGACTTTTTTCAGTTTCATCCAAGAAATCATATCTTCGCCGACCAAGGAAAGACAAGAAGAAATTCATCTCTCAGACCTGGGGAAAAGAAATCCATCACAGAAAACCCCACGAAAATGCGCCCGGGAAGGGCAAACCCCGTAACAGGGCCTCGAGCGGACCCATGGCAGGAAAAAATGGGGCGCAAATAAAGGAAATGAAACAAAAGAAGGCAAAAACAGAAGAAATTGGAAGATCAGAAAATGTGGATACATTTATACACTTTCACCAAATAAATGGGAAGCCACTGAATTGAGGATGAATTCTCCAGAACCTTTATTTGTCCTCCCTGCCTGGAAATTTAGGACCCGTCAAACAATTAGCGCGCCTTTTCAATAGCTTAATAATTGTTGAGAATGGGGGCATCGCCAAGTCTTCTCCGCGCCACATCCCCTTTGACAGAGATCGGTCCGTTTGAGAAGAAGGCTGCCAGAGATCAAGGTCGTTCCACACGTAAACGTTCTCTTCCTTGCATTTTGAGGCAACCATGACAAAGATTTGGGAAGAATTGAAAGGTCGGCTGAGAGAAAAGCTTCCGGACAAGAGCTTTTCACTTTGGATCGATCCTCTCCATTCCCTTGGGGAAGAGGACAATTCACTTGTTCTCGGTTGTCCCAACAAGTTTTCCCTGAATTGGATTACGGAAAATTACATCAGCCTGATTCAGGACAACCTCAAGAGCCATGGTCGGGGAGATTGCCGCCTAGTGCTGAAAGTGCAGGCGCCGCCGCCGAAGACGTCGCCTGCCGGGATTCTCAATGAGTCAAGGCAGTTGGCACTCATCAAAGGACCGGACAACAAGACAAACGGCTTTCGCAGACTCAATCAGGATTTCACGTTTGATCGCTTTGTCGTGGGTAAGTGCAACGAGTTCGCTTACTCGGCTTCAAGGGCCCTCGCCACAAACGGGGCCATGCCCTATTCCTCCCTGTTCATTCTCGCAAAAACAGGGCTTGGGAAAAGCCACCTTTCCCAGGCCGCCGCTCATGCGATTCTTCAATTGAATCCAAGCCTGAAGGTCTACTACATCACGGCTGAAGATTTCGTTAATGAAATGATTTTCGCGCTGAAAGGCAACCGAATCGAAGAGTTCAAGAACAAATACAGACGTTCATGCGACGTGCTGCTATTGGAAGAGGTGCATTTTTTGAGCGGCAAAGAGAAAACCCAGCTCGAACTCGGCTACACCCTGGATGCTTTGGCCGACGAAAAGAAAAGAATTATCTTCACCAGCTCCCTCCTGCCCCGAGACATCCCCAATATCAACGGAGAACTTTCTTCGCGCCTCACATCCGGCATTATCACCACCCTGGAAAAACCCGACTATGACACAAGAGCCAAAATCGTTTATAAAAAAGCCGCCGAGCAGGCCGTGGTTCTCTCGGAGGAGGTTATTGACTTCCTCGCCAAAGAGCTGACAGGGGATATCCGTCAAATAGAGAGCGCTCTGCGGTGCATCAAGGCCAAATCGGACCTGCTGCACGCCCGGATAGACAAAGATTTGGCAGGAGAGGTGCTTCAGTGCCACTTGCCCGCCCGGCGCACGGTCACATTGGAGGACATCAAAACCGTGGTCTGCCGTTATTTCAAGGTGGACCCGCTCATGCTCGAGTCCAAGTCCAGAAAAAAAATCCACACCTTCCCGCGAAACGTCTTTGTCTACCTTTGCCGGCAGCTCACCGCCCTCACGGTGGAACAAATCGGCCGATCTCTAAACCGCAATCATTCCACTGTCCTTTACGCTTCCGAGGTAATAGAACGAAGGATCAGGATGGACAAAAAAGTCAAGAACCAGGTGGATTTCCTCACGCACAAGCTGACGGAAGGGAAAAAATGATCTTTCCAGACCTTCACTCTGTCAGGAACGCCTTTCTCAAGCTTGCCATTCACTGCGCCAGCCTGCTTTTCTTTTACAGCCTCTTTATCGGCGCCATCTCGGTCTGGGTGGGGTTCAACCATCGGCACCAGGAGGGATTCTGGGCGCCGGCCCTTGCCGGAGTTCTCTTCATCGCTCTCATCGCATGGCTCTATTTTCACCTGGTCTTCGCTCTCAAAAGAGCACGGCGGCGTTCCGACACTCTCTATCTTTAGCACGACTCCTGATAAAAGTGGTTCAATTCCATTTCCTCTTTCGGGGAAAGGTTGAACCTCATGGCCGCCTCCTGAATGAGCTTCCTGATGGGCCTGCTGTCATCCTCCGTTTTTTCAGCAGCAATCCACTTGACCGCCTGCCTGACCCTCTCCCCCTCCGGCATGATTGTCGCCATGATATCTCTCTCCCTGCTCCGATATTCATTGTACCATCGTATTTCGACATTTTACCGCTTTGAGATCTATTCTTTCCAAAGTCGCCCGAAATATCCACTGAAAACGTTTACAAAACGGATTGCGCCATTCACGGGTATGATTTATGAAGGCCCTATGAACAAAAAACTTCTTCCCTTCCTCCTCCTTGTTTTCATGCTGCTCGGACTTCCGATCCTGGGCGCTGCTCTGAGCGGCAACCCCCTTTCCCCCTATTTCGAATTCCCCCCGCACAGGGTTTTTGTCCGCCCCAAGCCCTTTTCCTGGTGGGCCTTTTCCGCATACGCCCTGTTCGCCGCTCTGTGCATTCTGCCCTTCCTCGTTCAAGGCCTGCGAAAGCCCACTTTCTCGCCCGCTTCACCGGATCACCCAGGGAGCTTCCCCTGGTGGGGCCTGCTTGGTGGGTTCATGGGCGTTTGCGCCTGGGTTTTGGCCTGGACCCGCTTCCCGTGGTTTCAATCCATTCAGGCCCACACGTTCACGCCCCTGTGGCTCGCCTATATCCTTCTGGCCAATGCCTTCGCTTTTCGTCGCAGTGGAAGGTGCCTCATGCTCGATCAGCCGAGGCGCTTTCTGCTTCTTTTCCCGGCAAGTGCCGCCTTGTGGTGGTTTTTTGAGTATCTAAACCGCTTTGTGCAGAACTGGCAATACGCCGGAGTAGAACTTGAACCTTGGGAGTATTTTCTCTACGCCACTCTTTCCTTTTCAACCGTTCTGCCGGCTGTCATGAGCACCCGGCAATGGCTCCTGACTTTTCCACGCATCCAAAGCAATTTTTCCACCTTTTTCCCTGTTCGCCTGCCCAATCCAAGAATCTGGGGGGGTGTGATCCTTTGTCTGTCCGCAGCGGGGCTCGCCTGCCTCGCGATTCAGCCCAATCATACCTATGCGCTCGTCTGGGTTTCTCCCCTTCTCATCGTGGTCTCCACCCAGGCCCTCGCAAGAGAACCCAGCATCTTTTCCCCTGTGGCGCGGGGAGACTGGCGTGGTGTCTTGAGTTGCGCCCTGGCCGCGCTGATGTGCGGGTTCTTCTGGGAGATGTGGAACTATCTGAGTCTCGCGAGATGGACCTACGCCGTCCCTTTTGTTCAGCGTTTCCATGTTTTTGAGATGCCCATCCTGGGTTATGTGGGATATCTGCCTTTTGGGGTGACCTGCGGGGCCTTTTCGGAAATGGTCCTAGGAAAGATGAAATCTGCTCAGGCAGATTTCATATAACTCATGAACTTGTTTCCTGAACGCTGAATCCCTGAACACTGAACACTCAAAACGCTAGGGCCCTTCGCCGCTCTCTCCTGACTCCTCCCACCTCCCGTGTCTCACGATTTCACCCTCAATGAGGTGGATCACCTCTTCGGCAATGTTGGTGGAATGATCCGCCACCCGTTCCAGGTGCCGGGACATGGTGTAGAGGTTGATAAGGTATCCCGATGCCTCCGGCTC